>PWEU01000041.1 GCA_003554005.1 Nitriliruptoraceae bacterium | reverse complement strand
CGGAGATCGACGCGATGCTGGTGGCGCCGCGGATCACCGGCGCGACCGGACGGTGCCTGCCGCTGGCCGCGGCCGCGGTTGGCGGCGCGGGCTGAGCTGCAGCGTGGCAGCCCGACCATGCGTCCACGGTCGCCGCCGCAGACCTGTCACACCCCCTCCCTACCGTCGGGGACGAGGCCATCGCCCGCCTCACCCGCCCGGCCGCGGGTGCAGCTGAGGGCGCTGACGGCGGTGGCGACCCGAGGAGTCCACCGTGGTGACCACGAGCGTCCCGATCTTCGCGCCCCTCGCTTCGGCGACCGGCGGCCCCGCGTGGGAACTGTCGGCGTTGGCCGTGACCTGGGGCCTCGCCCTGTGGTGGACCAGCCGCTGGCTACTGCGTCGGGAACGGTCGGTGCGGGACTGCCGCGTCGGCGATACGGGGCGTGGGCCTCAGCCGACGGTCCGACGCACGAAGCCCCGGAGGCCGACCAGTGTCAACAGCCCGGTCGACGCCGCCAGGGCCAGCAGCACGACCACCGGAGCCATCGTCGAGATCGACGGAGTGATGGCCGCGCGCAGGCCTTCACTGACGTACACCAGGGGGTTGAGCAGCACCAGCCATTGGAGCCAGGGCACCGCCTCCAACGCCGTCCAGGGGTAGTAGACGGCACCGAGGAAGGTCAGCGGCAGAACCACGACGGAGAACATCAGGCCGATCTGGCGCGGGCTGACGTAGGTGCCGAGGGCCAGCCCGAGGGCGCCCGAGAGCAGGGCCGAGAGCACCACGACGGCGAGCAGCAGCGGCAGGCTGGTCCCCTCCAGCGCGACCGGGGTCGCCGGGATCGCCGCCACCATCGGCAGGACGAGGACCCCGGCGGCAACGCTCTGCAGCGCCCCGAACAGGATCTTCTCGATCGCCACGGTGCTGACGGGGACCGGCGCCATGATCCGGTCCTCGATCTCCTTGGTACCCCCGAACTCGGTGGACAGCGGCAGGGCCACGGCGATGATGCCTTGGAAGATGACCGCCACCGCCACCAGGCCCGGCACGAGGATCGTCGCGAACTCCTCCCCTCCACCGCCGCCGACGCCCTGGCCGATGCGTGGGAACAGGAAGGCGAAGACGAACACGAACAGCAGCGGCTGCATCACGGTCCGGGTCAGGAAGGCGGGCAGCTCCCGGCGCAGGACCCGAAGGTCACGCAGCATCAGGCCGCGGACGGCATCGAGCCACGCCCGCGCGCGCGTCGGCTCGGCCGTCTCGAGCACCGGCTGTGGTCGCGTGGTCGTGGTGGTGGGCTCACTCACGCAGATCCCTCCCGGTGAGGTTGATGAACACGGCTTCCAGCGTGGAACCCTGCAACGAGACGTCCCTGACCCCGGCGGGTCCAGCCGCCTGCACGACCGGAGGTAGGAGCCCGTCACCCGCATCGGCCAGCACCCTGACACCCCCCTCGCTGTCCTCGACCGAGCGGACGCCGGGGATCGCCTCGAGGGCTTGGAGGACCTCCGGGGCCGGACGGCTCTCCAGCACCAGGTCGACCACCGCACCGACGCCGTGAGCGTCCTTGAGCGCCTCCGGCGTGTCGCACACCAGCACCTGACCGTGGTCGACGATGGCCACACGGTCGCAGAGCTGGTCGGCCTCCTCCATGTAGTGCGTGGTGAGCACCACCGTCAGGCCGTCCGCGCGCAACTCGGAGACCAGCTCCCACAGGGCGAGGCGGCTCTGCGGGTCGAGTCCCGCCGTCGGCTCGTCGAGGAACAGCAGCTGCGGTCGGTGGGCGATCGCCCGGGCGACCTGGAGCCGTTGTGCCATGCCCCCGGAGATCTGATGGGGGAAGGCATCGGCCCGGTCGGTGAGCCGGAAGCGCTCCAGCAGTTCCTCAGCGCGGGCGGCGGCCCGACGACCGGACCACCCGAAGTAGCGGCAGTGGTAGCGCAGGTTCTCGAGCAGGGTCAACGAGCGGTCGAGGGTGTTGTCCTGGGTGACCACGCCCAGGCGGCGCTTCGCCCGAGCGGGTTCGCGGACCACATCGAGACCGAACACCTCCGCCTGGCCCTCCGTGGGCCTGATGCGGGTGGTGCACACGCCGACGGTGGTGGACTTGCCGGCGCCGTTGGGGCCGAGCAACCCGAACATCTCCCCCGCGGCGACCTGCAGGTCGATCCCCGCGATGGCATCGATGGCGGGTGGCCCGGGGTAGGTCTTCCTCAGGGCGCGCAGCCGCAGCGCGGGCGTCGTCGTGGGGTCGACCGCGGCGGGAGCGAGTTCGGCGATGGTCATCCTCGGCCTCCTCACCGGGACGGTCCCGGTTCTCGGCCGCAGTTCGGTCCCACCGGGCCGCTGGACGGCATCGCATCCCCCCTGGACCTCACCCCTGAGCGACCCGGCGTAGGAGCACGTCGATCATCACCGCGTGGACGACCACGGCTGCGATCACCAGCAGGTGGAACACCTCGTGGTAGCCGAACCAGGTCGGTGAAGGATCCGGGCGCCGGAGACCGACCACCGTGGCGCCGACGGTGTAGAGCACACCGCCGAGGAGCAGCAGCGCCACCACCGCGGGGCCGGAGCTGACCCACAGCCAGGGCAGCAGCGCCACGGGCAGCCAGCCGATGGTGAGGTACACCGCGCTGTTGAACCCCTTCGGCGGGGCGAAGGGCAGCCACTCCACGATGATGCCGGTGAGCGACCCGGTCACCATCCCGACGAGCAGCAGCCAGGAGGCCCAACCCTCGAGCCCGAGCAACGCCATGGCCACGCCGGTGCCACCGATCGCGAGGTAGATGCCGGTGTGATCGAGCCGGAACAGTCGCTCGTAGGTGCCGGCGTCCCAGCGCTTGAGGTGGAGGAGGGCGCTGAAGGAGAACATCGCCGCCACCCCGAACCCGAAGGCCGCCACGGCGACCCGTCCCGCGCTGGGGGCCGTGATGGTCCACAGGATGGCGCCGGGCAGGGCGATGATGGCTGCCAGCAGGTGCGAGCGACCCCGCAGCCGCGGTCGCGGCAGGGTCAGTGCTCGCTCGGTGTTCACCGAACGCTCGAGGATGGGACGCTCACCGGCGGGCTGCTCGACCACGGGGCAACGATAGCTGCCGGCCGGGTTGCGTGGACGTGCTGGCCCGGACAGACGATCCACGGTCGCCGCGCACGACCGGGCTCCTAGACTCCAGCGACGTCGGAGATCGACCCAGCAGGAACGATCGGACCATCGCGACCCGTGAGCGCGCCCGACCGCCAGGCCCACTACCCCGCAACCGAGCGGATGACCACGTGACCACGACCAACGCCCCCCCCCGTCTGCCCAGCCTGAGCCGGAGCCAGACGCTCGGTCTGGCGGTCGGGGCGATCGTGTTCGTCGCGACCCTGATCGTGGAGCTCCCGGGTATCGAGCCCGCCGCGCAACGGATGCTCGCCATCTTCCTGCTGGCCATCGTGCTGTGGATCACCGAGGCCATCCCGCTGGTCGCGACCTCGCTGCTGGTCATCCTGCTCCAGGTGCTGCTGCTGTCGGATCAGGCGTTGGTCCCGCTGGAGGAGTCCGCGGTGACCGCCCAGGAGGTGTTCGCCACCCTGGCCGACCCGGTCATCATCCTGTTCATCGGTGGCTTCCTGATCGCCGACGGCGCGGCCAAGTACGACGTCGACCGCAACCTCGCCGCCCTGCTGCTGCGCCCCTTCATCGCCGGCGGCGCACGGCGCACCGTGCTGGGGCTGATGCTGATCACCGCGTTGCTGTCGATGTTCGTGTCGAACACCGCGACCACGGCCACCATGTTCGCCGTCCTGCTACCGGTTCTGGCGGCGCTGCCCGCTGGCACCGCCAGGACCGGCCTGGCGCTGTCCATCCCGGTGGCTGCGAACATCGGTGGCATCGGGACGCCGGTCGGCACGCCTCCCAACGCGATCGCCCTGGGACAGCTCTCCCCCCAGGGGATCTCGATCTCGTTCCTCGACTGGATGCTGCTGGCCGTCCCCCTGATGCTGGTCCTGCTCATCGGCGCGTGGTGGATGCTGACGCGCCGCTTCATCCCCTCGGACACCGAGATCGAGATCGACATGTCGGCGCGGTTCAACAAGACCCCGCCTGCCATGCTGTTCAGCGTCGTGGCCGGGCTGACCGTGCTGCTGTGGCTCACCGAACCGCTGCACGGTCTCGCCTCATCGACCGTCGGCTTCATCCCGGTGGTGCTGCTGCTGGCGACCGGCGTGCTCGGGTCCAAGGACCTCCAGGGCCTGCAGTGGCACGTGCTGTGGCTGGTGGCCGGCGGCATCGCGCTCGGCGGCGGCATCGGCGCCTCGGGGATGGACGTGTGGCTGTTGGGCCTCGTCGACTGGGACGTGCTGCCCGCGGTCGCACTGATCGCCCTGCTGTCCTTCGCCGGCCTGGCCATGTCCACGGTGATCTCGTCCTCGGCGGCCGCCAACCTGCTCATCCCACTCGCGCTCAGCCTGGCCGTCGGGTTGGGCATGAACGCCGCACTGGTGGCGGGGGTCGTGGCCCTGTCCTGCGGCATGGCCATGTCGCTGCCCATCAGCACCCCGCCGAACGCGATCGCCTACGCCACCGGTGAGGTGCCGCAGTCGGCGATGATCTTCACGGGTCTCATCATCGGCGTCGTGGCCTTCGCGTTGCTGTCCTTCGTCATGCCGACCTGGTGGTCGTGGCTGGGCCTGATGTGAGCGACATCGAGCCGCTCGGCATCGCCGTCCTCGTCGCTGGCCCCGCCGGCCGGCTCCGCGATGCCCTGGTCGCCGAACTCAGCGCCGGGCTGGCCGGGATCGCCGCGGTCCATGTCGGCGGCGACCCGGTCGCGGTCGCCCGCACCCTGCCCGAGGTGACCACCCTCGGGCTCGTGGCGTTGCTCGACGACGGCACCTCGGTCGACGAACGCGTCGCGGCGTTGGGGGCCGCCCCCCGGGCCCGGGCCGCCCAGACGATCCTCGTCACCGAACGCGACCGCCACGACGACCTGCACCGCGCCCTCGACGACGACCGCCTCGCAGCGGTGATCGGGGGGCCCTGGTCCACCGGCTGGCTCGGCGCCCACGCGCGCTCCCAGCTGACCAGGTGGCTGTCGGCCCGCGACCCGAAGGATCCACGGCTGACGGCACTGCACCGCCGAGGCACCGCCCCGGAGCTGCCGACCAGCAACCTCCTGCGCGACCTGGAACTCGACGAGCAGGCACTGACCGCTCGGCTGGTGACCGCCCTCGACCGGGCGCTGGGGCGGCGGCCCCGCCTGCAGCTGCCGGAGGGGACCCGCCTGACCCACCAGGGCGTCGGTGTCGACGGGGTGATCGTCGTGCTGTCGGGTTCGGTCGCGTTGGACCGTGCCAGTGAGATCGGGGAGCTGCGCCTCCACCACGCCTCCACCGGGCCCGTGGTCGGCCTGCTGTCGCTGACCCAGCAGGCTCGCGCGTTCTTCACCGCCCGTGCCACCAGCGACGTCGAGGTGCTCCACATCAGCCTCGAGCAGCTCGAGCACGCGTTGGCGGTGGAGCCGGAGGTCGGCTCCGTGATGGCGGCGGCCACGGCACGCGCGCTCGCCACGCGGCTGCGCCGGTCGGAGCAGCTACAGGGGGAGAAGGTCAAGCTCAACGCCGAGCTCGACCGGGAGCGGACCCAGCTGGCCACCGCGCTCGAGCAGCTCGAGGGCGCGCGGCTCGAGCTCGTCGAGTCGGCCCGCATGGCCACCCTCGGCGAGCTGTCGGCCGGGGTGGCCCACGAGCTGAACAACCCGGCCTCGGCCGTGGCCCGATCAGCCAACTTCATCAGCGATGACCTGACCCGCCTGCTGACCGATCACCCCCGCGGCACCGCGCTCGCCGAGGTGATCGCCTCGACCCGACAACGCTCCCCCCTCGGCACGGCTCACCAACGCCAGCTGCGTCGCGAGCTCGCATCGGCGTTGGGGTCCGAGCCGGTCGCCCGCCGCCTCGTCGCGGCCGGTGTCGACGACCCCGCCCAGGTGGCGGAGCTGGCCCGCGAGCTCGATGCCGGGGAGCTCGAGGAGTTCGTGGTCGCGGCCGAGCTCGGTGGCGCGCTCCGGAACCTGCGTCTCGGTACCGACCGCATCACCGACCTGGTCCAGAGCCTGAAGAGCTACGCCCGGCCCGCCGAGGCCACGGTGCACGGGGTGGACGTGGCCGGCACGATCGACGACGCCCTCCACCTCGTCGCCCACAAGCTCGACGGGGTCGAACTCGAACGGGTCGACGAGGACGACCTGCCGACCATCGACGGCCACCCGGGACCGCTCGGCCAGGTGTGGACGAACCTGGTCCTCAACGCCGTCGACGCCATGGAGGGGGAGGGACATCTCCAGGTCATCACCCGCCGCGAGGAGGACGAGGTCGTCGTCGAGGTGATCGATGACGGGCCGGGGATCCCCCCGGACGTCCTGCCCCGGCTGTTCGAGCCACGCTTCACCACCAAGCACGGCCGCTTCCGCTACGGGCTCGGCCTCGGGTTGGCCATCAGCCAACGCATCATCCACAGTCACGATGGCACCATCACCGTCACATCCGAGCCGGGTCGCACGGTCGCGACCGTGCGGCTGCCGGCCGCCTGATCCCAGGGGAGGCACCGACGTGCAGCTCGCCGTACTGGTACTCGAGGACGAGCCGGAGGTCCGCGATGCGATCGTGCGTGACCTCGACCCCTTCGCGGGGACGGTCAGGGTCGAACCCGCCGAGGACGTCACCGACGCACACGCCGTGCTCGCAGAGCTCGCCAGGGACGGCGATCCGCTCGCCCTGGTCCTCGCCGACCACCGCCTCCCGGGCATGTCCGGCGTCGACTTCCTGGTGGGGTTGTGCCGGGACGACGACCACGGCCGCAGCCGGAAGGTCCTGGTCACCGGGCAGGCCGATCAGCAGGACACGATCCGGGCGGTCAACGAGGCCGGGCTCGACCACTACCTCACCAAGCCCTGGGACGCCGAGGACCTGCGGCAGCTGGTGCGCAACGAGCTCACCACCTACGTCCTGCAGCAGGAGGTCGATCCGCTCCCGCACCTGAGCGTGCTCGACGCCGCCCGGGTGATGCCCGCCCTCAGGGGCCTTGGTGACCCGTGACCTGAGGACCGTCGGGATGTCGGCAGATCCGGGCTGCGACCTGCTCGACGTGCGTGGGCCCGACGAGGAACGGCAGGTGCCGCACCCCTGCCGTGAGGGGTACGACGGGGTCGGGTGAGGAGGACGTCCCTGGACGACCGTGCGGGGCCAGCGCCCCACCGTCCGGCCCCGGCGTGGCAAGCTCGTCGGGCGGACAGCTGGAGGGACCCAGGGGAGCGACGCGCAGCGGGATGACGCCGCCGAGCGGCTGTACACGCTGCTGGTCGACGACGACGAGGACCACGGCCGCGGCGAGCTCGATCAGGAGGTGGCCGAGGCCGTCCCTGGCAACGCCGGCCGGCAGGTCGTGGCCATGACGCTGCAGAAGGCCGGCGACCTGATCGTCGACGCCAAGACCGTGCTGAGCTGGTTGCTGGCCGCCCTGGGTGCCCCGGCCGGCCTCACCGGCCTCCTGGTCCCGATCCGGGAGTCGGGCTCGATGCTGCCCCAGGCCGCCCTGGTGCCGCTGGTGCGGCGACGCGCCGTTCGCAAGTGGGTGTGGGTCGCCGGGGCCCTGCTCCAGGCCGCCGCCGTCGTACTGATGGCCCTGATCGCCGCCACGCTCGAGGGCGCGGTCGCCGGGGTCGCGCTGCTGGTGACACTGGCGCTGTTCAGCCTGGCTCGGTCGCTGTCCTCCATCGCCTCCAAGGACGTGCTGGGCCGCACCCTGCCGAAGGGTGTCCGGGGGCAGATCACCGGCTATGCCACGATCGGTGCCGGCGTGGCCTCCATCACCGTCGGGCTCGGCCTGCGCATCCTCGGCGGGGAGGACGCGGCACCCACCACCTTCGCCGGGCTGCTGGCCGGTGCCGCCGTCGCCTGGCTGCTCGCCGCAGGGGTGTTCTCGAGCGTGCAGGAAGCTCCCGGTGAGCACGACGATGGTGACGGCGATGACGGTGCCGTGGCCCGGGCGCTCGGGCTGCTCCGCGAGGACGCGCCCTTCCGCAGGTTCGTGCTCGCCCGCACGCTCCTGCTGGTCTCGGCGCTGAGCCCGCCGTTCGTGGTCACCCTGGCCACCCGGCAGGGTGGCGCGGGCCTGCAGGGGCTCGGCGGGTTCGTGATCTCCAGCGGTATCGCGGCGTTGGTCGGCGGGCGGCTGTGGGGTCGGCTCGCCGACCGCTCCTCCCGCCGGGTCATGATGCTGGCCGCGGGGCTGTCGGCGACCGTGGTGGTGGTGTTCCTCGGCATCCTGCTGGTCGAAGGCGCCCGGGAGGTGCAGCTGCTGTACCCGCTGACCTACCTGGCGCTGGCGCTGGTGCACCACGGGTCCCGGATCGGCCGCAAGACCTACGTGGTCGACCTCGCCGAGGGCAACCAGCGCACGGACTACGTCGCGGTGTCGAACACCGCCATCGGCGTGCTCCTGCTGATCACGGGAGCGATCACCTCGGCGATCGCGATGCTCGGTCCCGAAGCGGCCCTGGTCAGCCTCGCGCTGCTCGGCTTCGCGGGGGTCGCCGTCAGCGGCTCGTTGCCCGAGGTCAGTGCCGACGACGGCAGCTGAGCCACGGCGACGACGGGGCGGTCGGCGTCTTCCGACGGCGGTGGTCAGCGCCTCAGCCGAACCGGACGACCACCGTCACGAGCCAACTGCCGACCATCGTGACCCCGAGCACCAGCTCGAGCAGGACCCCGATCCCGTACCCGCGCAGCACCGCGAGCGTGGACCCTCGCGCCGCCTCCCACTCCCCCAACCGGCCCCGTTCACCGAGGAGCAGGCCCAGCACGAACCCGACCAGGAACCCGGCGACCGGCAGCACGAAGAAGCCGAGCACCGCGCCGGTGAGCCCGGCCGCGAAGGAGGCCGTCGTGGCACCGGCCTCACGACCGCGACGGGCCGGCAGCAGCACCGTCGCCAGGGTGCCGAGGGCGAACAGCCCCGTCAGCCACGCCGCGACCAGCCAGCCCACCGTGTCGGCACCCTGCCACAGCAACGACGTGACGCCGACGAGCCACACGATCAGCAGGCCGGGCAGGACCGGGATCACCACCCCGATCATCCCGACGAGCATCGCCAGGAAGGCGATGCCGAGGACAGCCGCCTCCACGCACGTCTCCGTCCCGCGCAGGGTGGGCCGGGCGGGGCTCGAACCCGCGCCTGACGGATTATGAGTCCGCTGCTCTGACCAGCTGAGCTACCGGCCCTGGGTGGCAGAGCGTACTGTCGCTCCGCGCAAGCCCGTACCGTCCG
>PWEU01000322.1 GCA_003554005.1 Nitriliruptoraceae bacterium | reverse complement strand
GGACCGGGGTTGCGTGAGCGGCACGGGCTCGACCCGTCCCGGATGCCGGCCCACGTCGCCCTGATCATGGACGGCAACGGCCGCTGGGCGAACCGACAGGGGTTGCCGCGCAACACCGGGCACGAGGCCGGGGAAGCGGCGCTGTTCGACACCGTCGAAGGCGCGTTGGAGCTCGGCTTGACGGACCTGACGGTCTACGCCTTCTCCACCGAGAACTGGCGCCGGCCACCCAGCGAGGTCCGGTTCCTGCTGCAGTTCAACGAGTCCCTCCTCCTGCGCCGTGCCGGTGAGCTGGACGAGCGGCAGGTCCGGGTCAGGTTCATCGGAGGCCGGGGACGTCCGGTGCCCAAGCGGCTGGTGCGGCTGATCGAGGACACCGAGGCCCGGACCGCGCGCCACCGACGCCTGACCCTGCGGATCGCCTTCAACTACGGCGCGCGGGCGGAGCTGGCCGACGCCGCCCAGCGGGCCGCCGACGACGTCGCCGCTGGAAGGCTGGTCAGGGTCGACGAGGCGGCCCTGGCCGCGCGCCTCGCGGACCCGGAGATGCCCGACGTGGACCTACTGGTGCGCACGTCGGGGGAGCAGCGCATCTCGAACTACCTGCTGTGGCAGGCCGCCTACGCGGAGCTGGTGTTCGTCGAGACCCTGTGGCCCGACTTCGACCGGGACGAACTCGCCCGTGCGGTGGCGACCTACCAGGCCCGCGACCGGCGGTTCGGGGCCGCGATGGACACCCCGGCAGCGCCCGGGGGGTCCGAGACCGGCCCGGCGGACCGGTCGGGGAAGTGAGGATCAGCCGGTGGCCAGCTGCAGGTCGGCGAGCTCGGCGAAGCGCTCCAGCAGCGTCAGCGTCAGGCCCCACAGCGCCCGCCCCTGCACGTCGATCGCCGGGAAGGGGAGCCCCGCGTAGCGCAGCGTGGTGGCGTTGTCCGGGTCGGTCAGCGCGCCGAGCGGGACCCACCAGGCGCTGGCCACCTCCCCGGGGTCGGGGCTCATCGGCCGGGGCTGGTCGAGGACGAAGGCGTAGCAGGCCACGATGCCGGAACGCACCCGTGCCCGGTGCTGGCCGACCTGGGTCAGGGCCGGGCCGAGGACCAGGCCGACCTCCTCCCTCGTCTCGCGTGCCGCCGTCTCGGCGAGGGTGCGGTCCGGTGCTTCGCGCCGGCCGCCTGGGAAGGCCAGCTGACCGGACCAGCGATCCCCCTCGCGCCGCGTGCGTTCGATGATGGCCACCTCGATGTCCTGCTCACCGGGCGCGAGGACCAGGGCCGTGGCGGCCTGCCATCCCCGGTGGGCAGGGGCGGTGTCGGGGGCCGCACCGTGCTCGACGAGGCGCTCGAGCACCGCGGACAACCGGTCCGCGACCGACTCAGCTCCGTGGGACCCGCTGGTGGGTCGCTGGGCGCTGCCGAGGTGGTGGGGACCGCTGATGCGGGCCCGGGCCGCAGCCGGGTGGTCCTCGGGGTGCTGCTCGCTGGCCACGATGGCGGAGGGTAGCCGCCGAGCCTCACCGTCCCGATGGGATGCGCACCGACCGGGTCGAGGTCATCCCTGGCGCCCCGTCAGCCGCTGCTCCAGGACCTGCGCCACATCCCGGGCCAGGCGGGACGCCGAGGTGGGGGACAACAGGGACACCGTGATCCGGATGGCCGGTGACGCGGACAGGCGGAAGGCTTCCCCCGCGGCGACGGCCCAGCCCAGCTCCGCCAGGCCCTGGACCACCGGGACCTCCTCGTCCACCGGCACCCAGACGTTCAGGCCCGTCCGTCCGCTGGCGGGGATGCCGTGGTCCGCGAGCGCGCTCAGCAGGGCGTTGCGGCGCTCGGTGTAGGCCGTGGCGGCGGCCTGCAGGGTTCCGTCCTCGGCGGCGGTGGCCCAGGTCACGGCGACCAGGTGCTGCAGGATCTGGCTGACCCAGCCGGTCCCCAGCCGCTGGCGGGCCAGGACCCGGGTGGTGGTCGCTTCGTCCCCGGCCAGCACGCCGACCCGCAGCTGCGGGCCGAGCCATTTCGCCACCGACCGGATCACCGCCCACCGGGTGCGCGCGGTCGTCAAGGTCCGAGCCGCGACGCCCGCGATCGGCGCGGCATGATCGTCCTCGATCACGAGCACGTCAGGGTGGGGGGCCAGCATCTCCCGCAGTGCCGCGGTCCGTTCGGCGCTCCAGGCGGCGCCGGTCGGGTTCTGCGCCCGTGGGACGAGCAGCACCGCCTCGATCCCGTGGGTGAGTGCCGCGGCCAGGGAGTCCGGCACCGGGCCCTGGGCGTCCAGTTCGATGCTGATCGGCTCGAGTCCGAGGGCGCGGACGAGGTCGAGGGAGCCGGGGTAGCCGGGGTCCTCGACGCCGATGCGGTCACCGAGCCGGAGATGGGCCTCGAGGACCCGCTCGATCCCGTCCAGCCCGCCCCCGACGACCAGCAGGTGGTCGACGTCCACACCGTCGGCCGCGAGGGCGCTCCGGGCCAGCTCGACGAGCGCGGGCAGCAGCACGTCGTCGGTGTAGCGCGCAGGTGTCGTGGGAAGCGTCCGGGACGCCGGGGCGAGGCTCGGCAGCAACCGCGCGTCGGGGTTGCCGGTGGCCAGGTCCACCGTCCCCTCCGGCACCGTGGGGGCGAGCCGCAGCCGCAGCTCGGGGCGGTGGGCGACGACGGTGCGGGCACGGTCCTCGGTGACGACCACGCCGCGACGCCGCAGCTCCCGGTAGGCCTTGGCCACCGTGGTGGGGGACAGGTCGAGGTCGTGGGCCAACCCCCGCACCGAGGGCAGCGCCTGTGCCGGGCGCAGAGCGCCCGTCAGCACCCCGTCCTCGACACAACGCACCAGTTGGTCGGCGGAGGTGCCGACGATGTCGTACCGTTCATCTTGCATCTGTACCGCCTCAGATAGACAGCTGTACTGTAACAGATGCTCCCGCCGGTGCTCCCCGTCCTTCCTGCTGCGCTCATGAGGTTCGTCGTGTCGGCTCCCGACCTCTCCCTCTCCGCCCCCCTGCAACGGCTCCCCCTGGTCGGACACCGGATCGGCGACCTCGTCGTCGCGCGCCGTGTCGCGACGATCGCCGCTGCGCTCGGCATCGTGTACCTGGTGTGGGGCTCGACCTACCTCGCCATCGCGGTGGTGGTCGCCGAACTCCCACCCATGCTGATGCTGGCCGTGCGGTTCCTGCTGGCCGGAGGGGTGCTGTTCGCGGTGTCGGTGCGGCGCGGCGACCGGGCCGGCGACCCCATCCGCCCCCACCACCTGCTCCAGGCCGTCCTCACCGGTGGCCTGCTGCTGGTGGGAGGCACCGGCATGATCGCCCTGGCGCAGACCCGGATCTCCTCCGGGCTCGCCGCGCTGCTGGCCGCGACCGTGCCGCTGTTCCTGGCCTTGTTCGCCCGCGGGCTGTTCGGTGACCGCCTGTCGGGGCGTGCGTGGCTCGGGTTGCTGGTCGGGCTGGTGGCCATCGGGCTGCTGGTGGATCCCGGCGGCGGCGAACTGGGTGCCGTGCTGCTCGCGCTGCTCGGGGCGGCGGCCTGGGCCGCCGGGTCGATGCGCAGCCGGATGTCCAAGGGGCCGCAGCGGCCCTTGGGGGCGGCGAGCCTGGAGATGCTGGGTGGCGCCCTGGTGTTCGCGGTCGTCGGGTTCCTGCTCGGCGAGGCCGCCGGTCTGACGCTGACCGGGGTCAGCGTCCGGGCCTGGGTGGCCTTCGGCTACCTCGTGGTGGCCGGCTCCCTCGTGGCCTACACCGCCTACAGCTGGCTGTTGCGCAGCGCGAGCACCGCGCTGGTCGGGACCTACGCCTACGTCAACCCGGTTGTCGCCGTGGGCCTCGGGGCGGTGGTGCTCGGTGAGGCGGTGGAGGCACGCACCGCCCTCGCTGGTGCGCTGGTGCTGGGCTCCGTCGTGCTGCTGATCACCGGACGACCCGGTGAGCCCGTTCCGGCCCAGCCAACCTCAGGAGCGGACGTCTTCGCCGGCAGCCGCCGGTGGGCCCGACTGCAGCGTCGGGTCGGGTCGCTGCCGCGAGCTGCCCGGCTGTACCGCGACCCGGGTGCCCTGCCCTACCGCTCCACCGGCTACGACCCGCTGGACACCGAGGAGCTCAGGGGCTGAGCCCAGGCACGTCGCTGCGGGCGCGGCGCAGCGAGATGGGCGGTCCGAGCACCTCGCGCAGGACGATGCCCTGCCGCGCCGCACGGGGCGAGCCGAGGACCTGCCGCGCCCGTACCGTCCGGTCGGGGCTCCTGCCGTTGCCATCGCTGTCGTCGCCGGCGGCGGGCGCTGGCCGTCGTCCCAGTTCGGTCGCGCTGACCTCGTCCCTCGACCGGCCGATCCCCCTGCCGGTGCCGATGCCCCTTCCGGCACCGATGCCCGTGCCGGCACCGATGGGCTGCTCGCGCTCCTGTCGTTGCGCGGCGCGGGCGTCGGTCCGGGCCGAGCTGCGTTCCCGGGACTGCTCGGCGCGATGGCCTTCGGTCGCCGCCGCACCGGGCGCCGACGGTGCCGAACCGCCAGCACGCTGTCCACCGCGGGTCGGGAGGTTGGAGCTCATCGGGTCAGTCCTCGTCGGCGATGGACTGGCGCATCCGGGTGTCGGCCTGGACGTTGTCGAGGCGGTAGCTGTCCATCACCCCGAGGTTGCCGCTGCGCAGGGCTTCCGCCAGGGCGCGGGGCACCTCGGCCTCGGCCTCGACCACCGCGGCGCGCATCTCCTGCTCGCGCGCGACCGCCATCGCGCGCCGCTCCTCCGCCTTGGCCTGAGCGATGTTCTTGTCGGCCTCTGCCTGGTCGGTCTGCAGCTCGGCCCCGATGTTGCGGCCGATGTCGACATCCGCGATGTCGATCGAGAGGATCTCGAAGGCGGGCCCGGCGTCCAGCCCACGCTCCAAGACCCGGCGCGAGATGTCGTCGGGGTTCTCCAGCACGTACTTGTGGCTGTCAGCGGACCCGATGGAGGACACCGATCCCTCACCGACACGGGCGATGATCGTCTCCTCGCCGGCGCCACCGACGAGCCGTTCGATGTTGGCGCGGACGGTGACCCGAGCGACGGCGATGACCTGGATGCCGTCCTTGGCGACCGCGGCGATCCGGGGGGTCTCGATCCCCTTCGGGTTCACGCTGACCTGCACCGCCTCCAGCACGTCACGCCCGGCCAGGTCGATCGCGGTGGCGCGCTTCCAGGGGAGGTCGATGTTCGCGCTGTCGGCGGAGATCAACGCCGCCACCACGGACCCGACCCGCCCCCCGGCGAGGTAGTGGGCTTCCATCTGCCCGACGTCGAGGTCGATGCCGGCCTTGGTGGCGCTGATCAACGGCCGGACGATCTCCGCGGGCGGCACCTTCCTGAGCCGCATCCCGATCAGGGTGCCGAGCCCGACCCGGACCCCGGAGAAGATCGCCGTGATCCACAGCCCGACCGGGACGAAGTAGAAGAAGAGGCTGATCACCGCGAAGACGGCGGCGAGGGCGACGATGATGATGAGGGCGCTGGCTTCCACTGGCGGCTCCGGATCGGGCATCGAGGTGCAGGTGGGTCGTGCGGTCGCGCGATGTCGGGCTCACGACGGTAGCGGTCGCGGGCCCGGGTGCACCGGGGACGGACGCCGGCTCAGTCGGTGCTGTCCGCCAACCGCACGACGCGTCGGTACCCCTCGTCGGTGACCACGGTCACCGGGTCGCCGGCCGACAACCACTCGCCCGTGGTGACCACGTCGATGCGGTGACCTTCGATCCGGGCCACGCCGGCGGGTCGCAGGTCGGAGAGGGCGACGCCCTGCTTGCCGACCAGGGCCCCACGGGGCTGCGGGTCGGGGCGACCCCGGGACGGGGTGTCGGGGCTCGGCTCCGCGTCCGGTGCGAGGACGTCGGAGCTGCCGAACCACCTCAGCCAGCGAGCGGTGACGGGGCGGGAGCCGCCCTGCAGGCGTTCGGTTCCCAACACGGTCCCTTCACCGCCGCCTCGGCGGGCGATCAGGACGATGACGGTGATGATCACGACACTGACGACCAGGAAGGTGAGGGTGACCCGCCCGGCAACCGCCAGCAGTTGGGTCATGGGTACCAGATCCAGGTCGCGGTTGACCATCGCCAGCACCCCACCGCCCAGCAGGGCCGCCAGACCCAGGATGCCGGCGATGCCGACCCCCGGGATCACGAACACCTCGACGAGGAGCAGCACCACCCCGATGGTGACCAGCACGAGGTCCTCCCAGCCGGACAAGCCGGCCAGGAGGTGGCCGTAGAAGAAGGCGCCGAGGAGCACGAGCCCGACCGAGGCCCCGATCCCGACCCCGCCGCCGAGCAGGTCACCGACCAGCAGCCAGATGCCGAGGCTGAGCAGCAGCGGTGCGACGAGCGCGCTGGTGAGCAGGCGGACGAGCCGCTCCGCCAGGGTCGGCTCGACCTCGACCAGCGGGAGGTCGGAAAGCCCGAGGCCCTCCAGCAACTCCGCGCGGCTGGCGACCACCGAGTCGGCGTAGCCCACCTCGAGCATCTGACGATCGTCGAGGGTGACCAGCTCACCGCTGGCGGCCACACCCTCCACCTCGACGGCGGGATCGACCATGGCCTCGGCGATGAGGGGGTCGCGGTCGCGCTCCTGAGCGGTGGCCCGGAAGATGGATCGGACCGCGGAGATGACCTTCTCGTCCGCGGTCTCCCCCGTGGCGCCGAGCACCGGCGTGGCCGCGCCCATGATGCCTCCGGGGACGACGTGGATCTCCTCGGACGCGAGCGCGATCAGAGCCCCCGCGGACAGGGCGGTGGAGTCGATGAAGGCGATCGTGCGCACGGGGCTCGCGAGCAGGCTGCGGCGCATCTCGAGAACGGCGTCGAGTCGTCCCCCCGGGGTGTCGATGTCCAGGAGCACCGCGGCGGCGCCGTCGGCCTCGGCGTCGGCGAGCACCCGGTCCAGGAAGGGGGCGATGCCCAGGTCGATCTCGCCCTGGATCGGCGCCACCACGACCCCGGGGCCGTCCTCGGCGCGTCCCTGTCCGAGCAGGGCCAGCAGTACCCCGAGGGTGAGCACGGCGATCGCCAGCAGCCGACGCCCGTCCCGTGGCCGCGACGTGGCCGCCGTCGGGGGTGCGGTGCTCGCCAGCCTCTGCATCCGGTCCTGGACTCCCGTGTGGTGCTCCGAGGGTACGCCCGTTGGCGTCGGTCGTGCCGCTGTCGGCCGCTAGGTTCCGGGCGTGTCCCGTGGCGGTCGGAGGACCCGTGACCGTGTGGCTGATCGAGAACGTGGGCCTGACCCGCGTGCAGTCGCAGCTGGTCGTGTCCGGGGTGCTGGTCCTCGTTCTCGCTGGGGCGTGGTTCGTGGTCGTCCGCGGCATCACCCGCCGGGTCGAGGATCCGACGGTGTGGTACCCGGCCCGCAAGGCCACCTCCTACGCCGTCGTGCTCATCGGTGCCTTCGGCCTGGCCTGGATCTGGGTCCAGGCGCTGTCGGAGTTCGCGACCTTCCTCGGGTTGGCCGCGGCCGGTATCGCCGTCGCCCTGGCGGACGTGCTCAAGAACGTCGCCGGGTGGATCTACATCGTCGTCCGCCGGCCGTACCGGGTCGACGACCGCATCGAGGTGGACGGCGTCGCCGGCGATGTGATCGATATCCGGGTCCAGCGCACGAGCCTGCTCGAGATCGGCAACTGGGTCGATGCGGACCAGTCCACCGGCCGGATCGTGCACGTGCCGAGCGGCTACGTGTTCACCAAGCAGGTCTTCAACTTCACCGAGGGCTTCGCCTACATCTGGCACGAGATACCCCTGCTCGTCACCTTCGAGTCGGATCCAGACGTCGCCGAGGCGATCCTGCAGGCGGCGATGGACGAGGTGGGGGGCCACACCCCAGACGAGGCGGAGGAGCGGATCCGGCGGGCCGCCCGGTCCTACAAGATCCGCTACAACCACTTCACGCCGGCGGTCTACCTCACGGTCAAGCCGGGTGGGATCCTGCTCACTGGTCGGCTGCTGGTCGAGGCGCGACGTCGCCGCTCGGTGGACCAGCAGGTCTGGCGCCGGGTGTTGACTGCCCTCAGGGACGAGCCACGCGTGGAGCTCACCTACCCGGTGTCGCGGGTCCACCTCCGGGACACCCGCGGCGCGGCGATGGAGGCTGCGCAGCCTGCCCACCTCCCCGACGAGGCGGGACGAACCTCACCCCGCCAGGGTGAGGCCGACGGGGCCGGGTGAGGCCTGCCTCTGCCGGGCGACCGTGGAGGTGTCGGCATGAGCGAGCGGACAGGACCTGGCGTGCAGCGGTCCTCACGCATCGGACTGGGCGCCACGATGATGCTCGCCGGCATCGCGTTGGTCACCTGGCCGCGTGCGACGGCGATCGTGGTGGTGACCCTGTTCGGTCTGGGGGTGCTGCTGTACGGGCTGATCGAGCTGGCCCGGGTGTTCACCGCCGCTGACGGGCGCCTCGACCTCGTCGCCGGCCTGTCCGCGGTGATCAACATCTTCGGCGGCATCGTCATCTTCGTCACCCGGTTCGTGTCGCTCGATGCGCTGTCCGTCGTGCTGGGGGTCTACTGGCTCGTGGCCGGTGTGGTCGCGGCGGTCGCCGCGGTCGCCGCGGTCGCCGCGGTCATCGTGGTGGGCGTGGACGTCCGCCGAGCCGGACGGTGAACTCGTCGACCGTGCGGACCACCTCCTTGGCCAGCTCGGCCCGCGCCGGCTCATCCAGCCGCTCCGAGGGGAAGGTGACCCCGATCGCCGCAGCCGGCCGGCGGCCGTGGGAGCGGACAGCGGCGGCGATCGAGGCGAACCCCTCGGTGATCTCGCCGTCCTCCAGCGACCAGCCCCGGCGGCGGTCGATGACCAGCTGGCGCCGCAGGTTCGTCAGGCCCTTCGGTCCGCGTCCGGTGCGGCTGACCAGGGCCCTGCGGTGGCTGTAGGTCGCCTCGACCGGCAGCATCGTTCGGGCTGCGAGGAGGCACCGACCCGAGGCGGTCAGGTGGGCGGGGAGGCGCACCCCCACCTCGGTGACCAGCGGTAGCGGGTCCCGGGGGTCCTCCCTCACCAGGTAGACGACCTCGGTGTCGTCGAGGATGCCGAGGTGGCCGGTGCACCCGGTCCGTGCGACGAGCCTCGCCAGCAGGGGCCGTCCCAGGCGCTCCAGGCCCGCCTGGCGCTGGTACGCCGAGCCGAGCTCGAAGGCCGCCACCCCCAGCTCGTACCGCCCCGGTGGGGAGACATGGGCGACGAACCCCTCGCGCTCCAGGCTGGCCAGCAGGTGGTAGAGGCTGGAGCGGGGGATCGCCAGGTCACGCCCGATCGCACCGGCGGTGACGGGTCGGGCCTGGGCGGCGAGGTAGCGCAGGATCGCCAG
>PWEU01000012.1 GCA_003554005.1 Nitriliruptoraceae bacterium | reverse complement strand
GGCCTGGCGGCCCTCGACGCCCCGACCGTGACCACCCTCACCCTGGCCGAGCCCCTGGCGGCGACGATCCTGGCCGTCGTCGTGGTCGGGGAACGGCTGGCCTGGACGGGGTGGGTGGGTGCGGCGCTGTTGATCCTCGGGCTCGTCGTCATCGGGGTACGCCGGGGTCCGTGACCTGGTGCTGCCCGGCTGGCGGCCCGGGGCCACCCTGCGCCCACGGAGGGTGGTCGACCCCCGTTAGGCTGCACCGCAACGTGGACGGGGCCCGAGGAGGCGACGATCGTGAGCACGGTGGGCATCGACCTGGGTGGCACCAACATCTACGCCGTGGTCCTCGACGGTGAGGAGGTCCGGGGCAGCACCAAGCGGCCCACCCCCACCGAGGGGGGCGCGGAGGGGTTCGTCAAGGAGCTCCGCAAGACCACCAGGAAGGCGGTCGAGGACGCCGGCATCGACCTCGACGACCTCGACGCCGTGGGGGTCGGGGTCCCGGGCATCGTCACCGACGGGTCGGTCGACGGTGGCCCGAACGTGGGAGGTGTCGACGAGCGGTTCCCCCTGGGTGACCTGCTGGCGGCCGAGCTCTCCCTGCCGGTGTCGGTGAGCAACGACGTCACGGCGGCCGCGATCGGTGAGCACCGGTTGGGGGCCGCCCAGGGCGCGAGCAACCTGCTGACCGTGTTCGCCGGCACCGGGGTCGGCGGCGGGTTGGTGCTGGACGGTGTGGCCTTCGAGGGCAGTCACGGAGGGGCAGGAGGGCTGGGCCACGTCATCGTTCGCCAGGGCGGTGCGATGTGCGGCTGTGGGCGGCGTGGGTGCGTCGAGGCCTACGCGGGTCGCCGGGCGATGGAGCGGTCGGCCGAGCGGGCGCAGGCCGGCGGTCGGGCGACACGGCTGTTCGAGATCGCCCGGGAGAAGGGCAAGGACCGCGTCACCTCGGGCGTGTTCAAGGCGGCGCTGGACGAGGGCGACGAACTGGTGACCGCGTTGCTGCGCGAAGCTGTCGAGGCGTTGGCGGCCGGGATCGCCAGCGTGGTCAACCTGCTGGACCTCGAGGTGGTGGTCCTCGGCGGCGGGCTGGCGGACAAGCTCGGCGAGGGCTTCCGGGCGGACCTGGAGGTCGCGATGCGCCCCCTGCTGTTCCTGCAGCCCCCGGAGGTCAGGCTGGTGCGGGCCGCCCTCGGCGACTCGGGAGGTGCCATCGGCGCCGCGGTGGTCGCGAAGGAGCGCGCCTGATCGCCAACGCGCGAGCGCTGTCGGAGGTGACCGCGCCGGCTTGGTGGTCACGGCCGGCGGTGGCAGGCTGTCCACAGGGCCCACGCTGCACGTCACCCCGACCGTGCGCCGTCGGCAACGGAGGCTCCCGTGTCCGAACTGACCCACGCCCAGACCCTGATCGACGCGGTGGACGCCTGCGTGACCACCGCCGCGCGTCACCTGGCCACCGCCTGCACGGTCGACGGCCGGGTCGACGCCGGCCGGCTGGATGAGCACCAGGCGGCCGCCTACGACCTCGCCTCCGTCTCGTCGGCGCTGGTCGCGGCCCGGGCGCTGGCTGAGCTGGGCACGCCCGACGGCACCCAGTCCCGTCTGGCGCTGGTCGCCGCGGCCGATGTCGCCACGGACCTGCTGGCCCGGATCGCCGGACAGGAGGCGTCCTTCGGCCTGGGTCGGGACCCGCTGGCCGCGGTCGCCGAGTCATTGGCTGCGGGACGTGACACGTCGCTGCTCGGTGAGCTCGGCGACGTGATCCTGGCCTCCGGTGAGGCCGGCCCCCGCCATCTCGACGAGGACCTGGAGATGGTCCGGTCCACCTTCCGGCGTTTCGCCGAGGACAAGGTCATGCCGGTGGCCGAGCACGTCCACCGCGCCGACGAGGACATCCCCGAGGAGATCATCTCCGGCCTGGCCGAGCTCGGTTGCTTCGCCCTGTCGATCCCCGAGGAGCACGGTGGGTTCGCCTCGGGGGGCGAGGACGAGCTGCTGAACATGGTCCTGGTGACCGAGGAGCTGTCCCGTGGCTCGCTCGGTGTCGCCGGATCGCTGATCACCCGCCCGGAGATCATCGGGACCGCGATCCTGAAGGGTGGGACCGACGCGCAGAAGGCGCGGTGGTTGCCCGCGATCGCCTCGGGCGAGCGCATGTGCGCCGTCGCGGTGACCGAGCCGGACTTCGGATCCGACGTCGCCGGTGTCAAGACCTCCGCCCGCCGGGACGGCGACCACTGGGTGATCGACGGGGTCAAGACCTGGTGCACCTTCGCCGGCCGCGCGGAGTACCTGCTGGTGCTGGCCCGCACGGACCCGGACCGCTCGCTGGGCCACAAGGGGCTCAGCCTGTTCGTGGTGGAGAAGCCCGCCGCCGCCGGGCACCACTTCGCCTTCGAGCAAGGACCTGACGGCGAGGTCGGTGGCACGGGCGGTGGGCGCATGGACGCCCGGGCCATCCCGACGCTCGGCTACCGAGGGATGCACTCCTTCGAGGTCGCCTTCGAGGGTTGGCGGGGCCCTGCGGACGCCCTGATCGGCGAGGAGGACGGGCTCGGGCGCGGCTTCTACCTCCAGATGCAGGCCTTCGCCAACGCCCGGCTGCAGACCGCGGCGCGCGCCCAGGGCGTCATGCAGGCCGCCCTGGAGGGGGCCGTCACCTACACCAGCGAGCGCCGGGTCTTCGACCAGCCGATCGCGCAGTTCCAGCTCACCCGGGTCCGCATCGCCCGGATGGCAGCGACCCTGGCCGCCTGCCGGGCGCTGTCCGTCCAGGTCGCTCGCGAGCTCGCCCGCGGCGAGCGCGAGGCGGCGCTGACCGCGAGCCAGGTGAAGCAGTTCGCCTGCCGCTCCGCGGAGTGGGTGACGCGGGAGGCGCAGCAACTGCACGGTGGGTACGGCTACGCCGAGGAGTACGAGGTCAGCCGGCTGTTCGTCGATGCCCGGGTGCTGTCGATCTTCGAGGGGACCGACGAGGTGCTCGCGCTGAAGGTGATCGCCCGCGGGCTGCTGGCCAGGGAGCTGACCGCGGTCGGCTGAGGCCGGGGCGTCGCGACCACCCGCAGGGCACTGGGGCACGGCCTCGTCGCCGGGTGACCCAGCGTGACCTAGCCTGCGCCCGATCGGTGCCTGGTCCGGGTACCGCGACCCCCGTGGAGACCCCGGTGCTGGTCCTCGAGCAGCTGCAGCGCCGCTTCGGCGACGTGATCGCCCTGGACCGGCTCGATCTCGAGGTCGTCGCCGGGGAGCTGTGCGGTTTCGTCGGACCCAACGGCGCCGGCAAGACCACGGCGATGCGGTGCGCCGTGGGGGTGACCACGCCCGACGCCGGGACGGTGGCGTGGGAGGGGCGTGCCGTGGACCTCGAGGTGCGCCGCCGTATCGGCTACATGCCCGAGGAACGCGGGCTGTACCCGCGGATGCGGGTGGCGGAGCAGCTGGTCTACCTGGCCCGGCTGCACGGGTTGCGGTCCGCGGAGGCCGCCGCCAACGTGGAGTTCTGGCTGGACCGGCTGGGCCTGACCGCGCGCCGTGACAGCCCGGTCGAGGAGTTGTCGCTGGGGAACCAGCAGCGGGTCCAGTTGGCCGCCGCTCTGGTCCATGATCCCGTGCTGCTGATCCTCGACGAGCCCTTCTCCGGCCTGGACCCGATCGCCGTCGACGTCATGAGCGAGGTCCTGCTCGAGCGGGCGGCGGCCGGGGTGGCGGTGGTGTTCTCCAGCCACCAGCTCGACCTGGTCGAGGATCTGTGCCGGTCCGTGGCGGTGGTCGATGCCGGCCGCGTCGTGCTACGTGGCGACGTCCGCGAGCTCAAGCGTGCGGGTGACCGCCGGCTCCGCGTGGCGGTCGACGGCGACCCGGGCTGGGTGGCCGCGCTGCCGGTGGACACCGAGGTTGTGGCTCGGGTCAACGGCGAGGTCACGGTCGCCCTGGGAGCGGAGGCGGACCCCGGCGAGGTCATCGAGCTGGCACGCGCCGGCGGTCCGCTGCTCCACGTGCGGCTCGAGGAACCCCGGCTCTCGGAGCTGTTCCGCGACGCCCTCCAGGATCGGCTGCCGCGATGAGCCCGGGCACCACGGTCCGGCTGATCGCGGCCCGCGAGGTCCGTCAGCGCCTGCGCTCGAAGCTGTTCGTCGGGACGACCCTGGTGATCTCGGCACTGCTGACCGTGCTGGCCGCCCTCCCCGCGCTGCTCGGTGTCTTCGATCCCGACGAGCCCGCCGTCGACCAGCCCGCAGAGGAGGCCGACCTGCCACGCCTCGGCGTCGTGGGGGCGATGTCGGTGGCCGAACGCTCGGCCATCGAGGCCGCCATCGGGCCGATCGAGGTCGTCGAGGTGGCCGACGTCGACGCCGGCGCCGCGGCGCTGACGAGCGCCACCAACGACCTGGTGGCGGTGGTGGGGCCGGGGGAGCGGGTGCTGGTCGCGCCGTCGGGGCAGCTCCTGCGGCCGGGCTCGGTGGCCGCCACCCGGGTCGCCGAGGCGCTCGCGCTCGGTGAGCTGTTCAGCGAGGAGCCCGATCGCGTCGGTGAAGTGCTCGCCCGCCCCTCGTTGCCGGTCGAGGAGGTCGGCGATGTCGATCCTGCGGAGGCGACGGCCCGGCTCGTCGTCGCCAACCTCGGGGTGGTGTTCCTGTTCGCGGTGCTGATCATGTACGCCTCGATGATCATCAACGGCGTGATCGAGGAGAAGGGGTCCCGGGTCGTCGAGCTGCTGGTCGCCACGGTGCCGGTCCGCTGGCTGATGACGGGGAAGCTGCTCGGCCTCGGGATCGTCGGTCTGCTGCAGACCCTGACGCTGTTCGCCCCACCCCTGGCGGTGCTGCTGCTGCCCGCGGGGGAGGCGATCCCCCGCGGTGTCGGCGGGCTCGGCGTCGCCATCGCCGGGTGGTTCGTCGCCGGCTACGCCCTCTACGCGGTCATCGCCGCCGGCCTCGGGTCGTTGGTGTCGCGCCCCGAGGAGGCCCAGGCCGTCCTCACCCCGGCGAACGTGCTGATGATCGGCGGCTACCTCGTCGGGTTCCTGGCCATCAACGCTCCCAGCTCGACCTTCGCCGTGGTGGCCTCCTTCGTGCCCTTCAGCGCTCCCTACGCCATGCTGGTCCGCCAGGCCCTGGCGGCGCCCGCCTGGTGGGAGGTGGCAGCGGCGGCGGCGCTGACCCTGTCCTCGGCGGCGGCGTTGACCGTGGGGGCGGCGCGCATCTACGAGGGCGGCATCCTGCGCACCGGCGCCCGGGTTCGGCTGCGTGAGGCCTGGCGGGCGGGGTGAACGCCACCGAGGCCGATCACCGCCCGGGGAACCGTGCCGGGCGACGGGCCCGGGCCGCGGCCAACCCCTCAGCCAGGTCCGCGGTCCCGTAGCTCACCGCCTGGGCGGCGGCCTCCGCCGCGAGGGCGGTCGTGAGGTCCAGCTGGGGGCTGGCCTCGAGCGTGCGCTTCAGTTGGCGGACCACCACCGGCGACGACGCGGCGATCTCGCCGGCCAGCTCCAGGGCGCGGGGCAGCACCTGCTCGGCCTCGACCGACTCCAAGGCGAGCCCCTGGCCGGCGGCGCTGGCACCGTCGTACAGGGCGCCGGTGTACAGCCAGGCGGCGGCGCGTTCCGGTCCCAGCAGCCGGGGCAGGAACCAGGTCCCTCCCATCCCGGGGTGCAACCCGAGGCGGGCGAAGTTCAGGCCCAGCTTGGCCGTCGTCGCGACCAGCCGTAGGTCCGCCGCCAGGGCCACGCACAGACCCGCGCCCACGGCGTGGCCGTTGACGGCGGCCAGCACCGGGACGGGCAGTTCGGCGATCCGCAGGAACCGGGTGTAGAAGGCGCGCATGAAGGGGGCGGCGTCGAACCCCTCCTCTCGGGCGCGGCGCGCGAGCTCCTCCAGCATGTCCAGGTCGCCCCCGGCGGAGAAGGCCGGTGGCGTGCCGGTCAGCACGACGACGCGAACGCTGTCGTCGCCGGCCACCTCGTCGCACCGGGCCGCGAGCTCGTCCCCCATGGCCGCCGTCATCGCGTTGCGTCGGTCCGGGTCGTCGAGGGTGAGGACGACGACGCCGTCGTCGAAGCGCTCGAAGGTCACGGGCACGGGGCCCCTCCTGTCCGACGGGCGGTCGTGAGACCGCTGGTGCTGAGCCTACGCGCCGGCGACGGATGGACAGTGAAGAGAGCCGGGCGGTACGTTGGAAGCGAGCAACGGCGCTCGCGATCGAAGCATCCGCGGGCGCCGTTCCTGCGTCGGCGGACCCTCTGCGCCCGAACCGGTCCCGGCTGACCGGCCGTCCCGATCACTCCGGTCCCCCGTCGCCGAGAGCGGCGTGACCGGCCGACCCCGGAGGTGCCCCAGTGGCCGACCCGACCCGCCCGCTGCCCCTTCCGCCCGCCCCCACGACGGGGTTCGACCTCGACGCGGAGCGCGACGCCTGCGGCATCGGGTTCGTGGCGCACGTCGACGGGCGGCCACGGCGGAGCATCGTGATCATGGCGCTGGAGGGCCTGTGCGGGGTGCAGCACCGGGGTGCCGTCGCTGCCGATGCCCGGTCGGGTGACGGGGCCGGGATCCTGACCCAGATCCCCCGGGAGCTGGCTGCCGCCTGGGCCGACGAGCTCGGTGTCGCGGACGTCGACCCGGCCCGTACCGGCCTCGCGATGCTGTTCGTGCAGGCCGGTGACGGGGACGACGACCGCGCCGCGCGGAGGAGTGCCCGGGAGGCCTTCGCCCAGGCCTGCACGGACGAGGGTGTGGAGCTGGTGGGCTTCCGAGACGTGCCCACCGACCCAGGCGCCATCGGGGAGATCGCGCTGGCCGCGCAGCCGGCGCTGGGCCAGGCCATCATGGTGCGCCCCGTCGGTGTCGGCGATGCCGAGGCGGAGCGCAGCGCCTACCGCGTCCGTCGTCGGGCCCGCAAGGCCTGCGAGGCCGCCGGCGTCCGGTTCTACGCCGCCAGCTGCTCCTTCCTCACCGTCACCTACAAGGCGATGGCCGACGCGGACCAGCTCGACGCCTTCTACCCCGACCTGCGGGATGAGCGCTACGTCTCCGGTCTGGCGATCTACCACTCCCGCTTCTCCACCAACACCGCCCCGTCGTGGGAACGGGCCCAGCCCTTCCGGACCCTGTGCCACAACGGTGAGATCAACACCATCGACGGCAACCTCAACCTGATGCGCGCCCGTGAAGGGCAGTTCGTCCCCGGGGCGATGTCGGTGGACGGCGTCGACTGGGCCCCGCAGGAGCTGCTGCCGCCGGTCATCGACCACGACCAGTCCGATTCGGCGAAGCTCGACGCGGCGCTCGAGCTGCTGGTCCTCGGCGGCCGCGACGTGCGCCACGCCCAGTCGATGCTGGTACCCCAGGTCTGGGAGGGGTCCCGCGATCTGGAGCCGGCGGTCCGGGACTTCTACCGCTACCACTCCTGCCTGATCGAGCCGTGGGACGGACCGGCCGGCCTGATCTTCACCGACGGGGTCCGGGTCGGGGCGGGCCTCGACCGCAACGGGCTGCGGCCGCTGCGCTACCACGTCTGCGAGGACGGCACGATCGTGGCCTCCTCCGAGGTGGGGGCGGTCGCCACCTCGCTGCCGACCGACCACCCGGACCACCACGGCACGGTCCGTCGCGAGCGGCTCGGTCCCGGGCAGGTGCTGTGCGTCGACCCGACCGAGGGCGGCCTGCAGGAGGACCGGGAGATCAAGCTCCGCCTCGGTGCGAACGCGCCCTACGGCGCCTGGCTCGCCGAGCGGCTCACCGCGGTCAACGCGGGCCTGCCCATCGAGGGGGTCCCGGCGGACCTGCACCAGCGGCAGCTCGCCTACGGCATCACCAAGGAGGAGATCATCTCCATCCTCCGTCCGATGGCGACGCAGGGTCGGGAGACGACGTCCTCGATGGGAGATGACACACCGATCGAGGCGCTCAGCCACGTCCGTCGCCCCGTCTCCCACTTCATGAAGCAGCGGTTCGCCCAGGTCACCAACCCCGCGATCGACCACTACCGCGAGTCGGAGGTGATGAGCCTCAGGACCCTGCTCGGTCCCCGCGCCTCGGTGCTCACCGAGGGCCCGGAGGCGGCCGACCTGATCGAGTTGGGCTCGTTCTTCCTCTACCCGGAGGGGCTCCAGCGCATCGTGATGTCGCCGGACCTGCCCTTCTCCGTCCAGGCGGTGGACGCCACCTTCCCGGTCAGCGACGGCCCGGCCGGGCTCGGCGCGGCGCTGTCCCGTCTGGGCGAGGAGGCCGTCGGACACGCGCGGGCCGGCGCCGGGGTCGTGGTCGTCTCCGACGTCGGTGCCGACGACGAGCGGGCCCGGGTCCCGATCCTGCTGGCGATCGGAGCGGTCCACCAGCGGCTGCTGGCCGAGAACCTGCGGACCGCGACCTCCCTGGTCGCCGAGACCGACGAGGCCCGTGAGACCCACGATGCGGCCACCCTGCTGGGGTTCGGTGCGGATGCGATCGTGCCCCGCCTGGTGCTGCAGACGATCGCCGACCTGGCCGACGAGGGCCGGATCGGTGGCGACAACCCCAGCGCGTCCGTCGCGCAGGAGCGGTACCGCAACGCGCTCGAGGACGGCGTGCTGAAGATCATGTCCAAGATGGGCATCAGCGTCCTGGACAGCTACCGCAGCGCCCAGATCTTCGAGTGCCTCGGCCTCGGCTCCGACGTCATCGACACCTGCTTCGCCGGCACCCCCTCGACGCTCGGCGGGCTCACCTTCGAGGACCTCGCCGCGGAGGTGCTGGCGCAGCACGCGGAAGCCTTCCCGCAGGCCGGCCCCGACGCCGAGGGGTCCCTGCCGGCGCTGGCCAGCCCCGGCATCATCAAGTGGCGCAAGAACGGCGAGTTCCACGACATGTCCAAGCCGGTGGTCGACGCCCTCCACGACGCGCTGGGGCTCGGACGGGCCGCGACGACGGCGCCCTTCCGGCTGGACGGCTCGGGGGTCAGCACCGAGGTGGACGGGACCACCGCCGCGCTGCTGCGCACGGCGGCGGCCGAGGGGCGTACGGAGCTGTACGAGCGTTTCAGCGCGACCGTCAACACCCGGCCCGCGGCCTACCCGCGGGACTTCCTGGTGCCCCGGAACCCGGCGGGGCCGATCCCCCTCGATGAGGTCGAGCCGGTCGAGGCCATCACCCGGCGGTTCTCCACGGGTGCGATGTCCCACGGTGCGCTGTCCAAGGAGGCCCATGAGACCCTGGCCGCGGCGCTGAACATGATCGGCGGCAAGGCCAACTCCGGTGAGGGCGGCGAGGACCCCGCACGTTTCCGCACCCGGTGGAGCGGACTGGACCTCGACTGCCGCATGAAGCAGGTCGCCTCGGGACGGTTCGGGGTCACCCCGGAGTACCTCGC
>PWEU01000091.1 GCA_003554005.1 Nitriliruptoraceae bacterium | reverse complement strand
GCCCGTGGCTTGACCGCTCGGTCCGCCGGGTTGTGAGGCAGCAGCTCGTCCGTGACGGCGTGGTGCGGGATGCGGTGGGCGAGGCCGTGGACGTTGGCGATGGTCTTGGTGGGCAGGTGCTCCAGGAGCCGGGCGGCTGCGGTCCGTCGGCCTCCACGGAGCTGCTGGGTGAGCGGTTCGTGTCGATGGAGGTGGCGCAGGAGGGGCAGCCCTGTTCGCTCGCAGCCGGCCCGTTGGAGGTCGAGTTCGAGGACCGCGGGCGCGATCGCGCGAGTCGCTGGAGCGCGGGCTGCAACACCGTCGGCGGCGTGTTCGGGATCATGTCCGACCGCCTCCGGCCACGCGTTGTGTCACCCGATGGTGAGCCTGCGTTCGACAGCACCGCGATCGATTGCCCTGACGGCCTGTTGGAGCAGGACCGCTGGCTGGCCGAGGTCTTCGCCTCGTCCCCGAGTTGGACGCTGGACGAGGCCGGGATCTTGTGCGTCGTCACGGATCGCGTCCACCTCGTTCTCGAGCGAAGGTGAGCCAGCCAGTACACCCGCGACAGAAGATGTACAGTCCTCGATGCACGGTGATGTACAGGAGGCGATCGTGGCCGAGGTCGGTGTTGCGCAGCTGCGTCGGGAGCTCAAGGACTGGTTGGATCGGGTGCAGACGGGCGAAGAGGTCGTCGTCACCGAGCGGGGGCGGCCGGTCGCTCGGCTGAGCGGCATCGACGTCGCGCCGCTGCTGGATCGGCTCGCGGAGCAGGGCCAGATCAGCGGTGTGCCCCTCGTCGCGCGCCCTGCTGCCCGGGGCCGACGACGGGTCGCAGCGACGGGCCCCGTCGCTGATCTCGTCGTGGCCGAACGTGATGCCCGACGATGACGGTCGCGTACTTCGACTCGAGCGCGTTGGTGAAGCTCGTCGTCGATGAGCCGGGCAGCGACGATGCAGCGCTGCTGTGGGATGGGGCAGACAGTGTGTTCACGAGCCGCGTCGCCCATCCCGAGGTCCGGGCTGCGCTCGCGGCGGCCCAGCGTGGTGGCCGTCTCGACGACCGGGCGCACCGGCAGGCCAAGGCGGGTTGGGCGGAGCTCCACGCGGCGCTCCGTCTCGTGGAGGTGACGCCCCAGCTCGAGCACAGCGCGGGCGAGTTCGCCGAGAAGCACCGGCTCGGTGGCTTCGATGCGGTCCACCTCGCGAGTGCGCTCACCCTCGAGTTGGCCGGTGTGGTCGTCGCGACCTGGGACGGCCGACTCCACCAGGCGGCCCGAGCCGTTGGCCTGCCCACCCTCCCCCGACAGCCCTGAAGTGGTCACGGATCGGTCACAGCATCTTCGGGATGGGCTTCCCCGGTGGGACGGCTGCGCACATCGGACGCGCGCCGGGGGCTTTCGCGTTCCCGGGGTGTGGATGTGGCCGCCGGTGTCCGGTTGGCGACCCCGGAGGCTCGACGTGGCCGTGCCGGGGTGTGGATGTGGCCAACGTGACGGCGCTCGCAGCGTGAGCGGAGGCTCCGTGAACGTGGCTATCTCCTCCGGATGGGGTGAGGTGCTCCAGGGGCGAAGACGATGGTCTGTCGCCGACCCCTCATCGACCTTGCGAGGACCGCGTGGAGTTCGTGACGGCCGCCTTCAACCTCGTGCTCGTGGTCTTCATCGCGTCGACGATGCTCGCCGCGGGCCTCGGGACGCCGATCGATGAGCTCGTTGCCGTGCTGCGCCGTGGTTCGCTGCTGCTGCTCGTGCTCGTCGCCAACCTGCTGGTGGTCCCGCTGCTGGGCTGGGGGATCGCGGCAGCGTTCGGTCTGGGCACGGCCGGGACGGTCGCACTCCTGCTGGTTGCCTCGTCCCCAGGGGCGCCCTTCGGTGCCAAGATCGCGATGCTCCAGCGCGGCGATGTGCTCACCGGCTCGACGCTGCAGGTCCTGCTCGCCGCGGTGGGCTCGGTCACCTTCCCGCTGACGGCCAACGTGCTCTTCGGTTGGGCCGGTCTCGGTGGCGAGCTGAGCCTGCCGGTCGCCGACCTGGTCCGCACCGTCGCGATCCTGCAGCTGGTCCCCTTCACGATCGGGCTGTCGTTGCGCCATTGGGCCGTCACGGTCGCCATGATCTGGGAGCCCGTGGCCCAACGTGCGTCGTCGCTGTCCTTCGCGGCGGTCCTCGTGCTCGGCATCGGGAGCTCCTGGGATCAGATCGTGTCCCTGCTCGGCAGCAGGGTGCTCCTGGCAGCGGCCGCGTTCACCGTGCTGTCTGCGGTCGCGGGTGCGCTCCTGGCCACAGGGCCGACCATCCGCCGCACGACGCTCGCCGGCATCGCGCCCCTGCGCAACGCAGGCCCCGCTTTCGCCGCCGTGGCCATCGCCTTCGACGGCGATCCGGAGATCCTGGCCGCGCTCACCGGGATCCTGCTGGTCGGGTTGGTCCTCGCCATCCCAGCGGCAGCGCGTCTGGCAGCGACCCGATCGGAGTCGGCCTCCGAGGGTGCGCGCGCCTGAGGTGGACGGCCTCAGTGCCGGAGGTCGAACGCCGCAGCCGCTGCGCGGTTGGTCGCATAGATCCGGTCCGGGCCGACCGCTTCGGTGAGTCCGTAGGTGTCGAGGAGCTCGGCGATCGGCCCGCGGACGCGGCTGAACGCGACCACCACGCCCTTGCCGTCTGCTGCAGCGATGCCGTCGGCGAGCGCCTCTGCGGCGCTCGGGTCGATGTCGCTCACCGCCTCGAGGTCGATGACCAGCCAACGCATCGCCGGCTCGGACGCCGCTGCGGTCAGGATCGTGCGTGCGAGGTCCGCGTTGGCGAAGAACAGAGGACCTTCGGGTCGCATGATCCGGATCCCGGCGTCCGGCGTCGGGTCGCTGCTCGCCACGTACCTCCCCCCGGGTCCGTCCGGCGGGCTGCCGAGCGTCGCCCACGGCATCGACGCGGCCCGCCGGACCACGTCGATCGAGGAGGCCAGTGCCGCGACCACCAGACCGGTGAGCGGCCCCAGCAGCAGCACCGCGAACGCGCACCCGAGCGCGATCGCGAGGTCGCCGCGACGTACCCGAGCGAGGTGCCGGAACGTGGGCACGTCGATGATCCTGACCACCGCGTTCGCCACGAGGCCGCCCAGTGCCGCCAGGGGGATGGCGGCGATGAGCCCGGTGAAGGCGATCGCGACGACCCCGGCGAGGGCGGCGGCGACCAGCGAGGGGACCTGGGTGCGTGCCCCCGCCGCGGCCATCGCCGCCGTCCGCGACGCGCTGGCGCCCACCGGCATGCCGCCGAACAGGGCGGCGGCGACGTTGCTCAGTCCGTAGGCGAACACCTCGTCGTTGGGGACGATCTCCTCTCCGTGCCGCCGGCCCTCGCTCTGCGAGATGACGACGCCCTCCGCGATCGACAGCGCGGCGATGGCGAGTGAGACCGGCAGCAGTGCCAACCACGCGTCCAATGGCAGGGGCGGGACGCTCGGCGCGGGCAGGCCCGCGGGCACAGGCCCGAGGACGGCCACGCCGTCGGGACGCAGCCAGGCGACCGCTCCGCCGACGACGAGCAGGGCGATCAGGGACCCCGGCGCGCGAGGCGCGACCCGCCGCAGCGCTCGGACGATCACGATGGTGCTGACGCCGACGGCGATGCTGGCCGGCGACGCCTCCGGTAGCGCCGCGACCAGTCCGAGCACCTCCCGCACCCAGCCCTCGGCGTCGACGTCGACCGCCAGGATCCTGCGGATCTGGGAGGTGAGGATCTCCACCCCGAGACCGGCGATGAACCCGACCAGCACGGCGTGCGACAGGTACCGGACCAGACCACCGAGCCGCAGGAGCCAGGCCACGAGCAGGAAGAGGCCCGTCAGGAGCGCCGCACCCATCGCAGCGACGGTCGGCTCCACACCCATCGCAACGACGGGCACCAGCGCGGCTGCCAGGAGCGCAGCGACCGTCGCGTCGGGGCTCAGCACGAGCCGCCGCGATCCGGTGGTCAGGGCGAACACGAGGAGCGGCACCACGGAGGCGTAGACCCCGGCGGTCGGCGGGAGGCCGATCACGCTGGCGTACCCGATGTTGATCGGCAGGGACAGGGCGACCAGGGTCACCCCGGCCAGGACCTCGTTGACCGAGCGGCCCTCGGCGTCGAGCAGCAGCGCACCACCAACGGGTGGAACGGACGGGAGCCGGCGCGGACCACCTGGTGCGGTCACGGGTCGTCCTGCACGGTCGCATCCTCGATCACCCGGCACCTAGCCGGCCTATCCGATCGCCCGCAGCCCTGGGGGTGTGGCCAGGGCAGGCTGGTCGACGCCGCATCCGATGGCACCACCTCGATGGGGTGATGCCGCGCGGTCGTCTCAGGTCTCGAGAGGCAGGCGGTCATGTGACCCATGTAGACTGCGGGCGCATCTGCCCGTCGGGAGTCCGGGCGGCACGGGGCAGCCGACCGTCGTCGAGACCTCCGCGGCCTCAACGGCGCGGACGCGCGCCGATGGCACGGCTGAGCGTGCGACGACCAGGAGCACTGCGTTGGCGGTTGGGCTCGAGCAGCCGGCCCATGGTGGTGCCGTGACCCGGCGGTTCCATCCGCCCGACGCCTCGCCCCTCGACCTCCGCCGCGATCGCCTACTCGACATCCTGCGGTTCGATCCGGCACCGATCACGCTGGTGGCTGCCCCGGCCGGCTACGGGAAGACCTCGCTGCTGTCCGGGTGGGTGGCAGCGTCGCGGGCCGGCGCGGTCGCCTGGCTGAGCCTCGATCGCCACGACAACGACCCCGGACGACTGTGGTCAGGGATCCTCGACGCCCTGATCGCGACCGGTCGGTTCCCTCCTGAGTCGCCCCTGCACGAGCTACTCGCGCCAGCCGACGAGGTCGATCCCGGCTTCGTCGATGAGCTGATGCGGGGGGTGGCCGAGGCACCAGAGCCGCTGTGGCTGGTGCTCGACGACGTCCACGTCCTGGAGCACCCTGCGGCGGTCGCATCGCTCGAGCTCCTGCAGCGGCGATCACCCTCGAACCTCCACCTGGTGCTGTCGGGCCGGTCCGAGCCGGCCGTCGGGTTGCCACGGCTGCGGGTCCGTGGACACCTGAAGGAGATCCGAGCCTCGGATCTGGCCTTCACCATGGAGGAGACAGCGCAGCTCGTGGGGCGGCACGAGGTCGGCCTCGGTGACGCCGACCTCCGGGTGCTGCACGCGCGGACCGACGGGTGGGCAGCCGGAGTGCAGATCGCCTGCATGGCCGTCGCCGGCGGCGAGGAGGCGGGAGCGTTCGTCGCCCGGTTCGACGGGGACGATCACGCTGTCGCCGAGTACCTCCTCACCGAGGTCCTGGAAGGGCTGCCGGAAGCGACCCGTCGGTTCATGCTGCGGACCAGCATCTGCGCGGATGTGAGCGTCGGATTGGCTCAGCGCCTCAGCGACCGTACGGACGCCGCGCATGTGCTCGACGAGCTCGAGCAACACAACGCCTTCACCCGCCGTCTCGGTCGGGGACGTTCGGTCTACCGCTACCACGAACTGCTGCGCCCCTTCCTGCTCGCGGAGCTGCGTCGGGGGGAGCCCCGCTTGGAGCGCGAGTTGCAGCACACCGCGGCACGGTGGTTCGAGCAGGAGGGTGATCTCATCCACGCGATGGAGCATCTGGCCGCGGCTGGGGACGTCGGCCAAGTGGCCGAACTGGGACGCTCGCACGGGCTCGCCGCGGTCCTCGGCGGCCGGTCTCGGCGGCTCCGAGCCATCCTGACCGAGCTTCCGGAGCCCGATCGTCGTGAACCGTGGGTCGCGCTCCTCCTGACCGCCGCTGCACTGGAACTGGACGAGGTGGAGGAGGCCGATCACTGGTTGGCGCCACTGGACCTCGATGCGATCGTGGCAGGCGCGGACCGGACGCTGGCCGCCCTCGCCGCGGCGGTCGGCATGGCCCGCGCTCGGCTCGACCTCGACGTCGGGGTCGCCCTCGCGCGGCTGGAGTCCTCTCCGGCCGGCGCGACCGGAGAGGTCGATCTCGACCTGTACGCGTTGCTGCAGCGCGGCGTCGCGCGCCTGTTCGTCGGTGCCTACGAGGGTTCGGTGTCGGACCTACAGCGGGCGATCGCGCTGGCCCGAGCCAGCGGGCGCGATGCCCTGCTGATCTCCGGTCTGTCCTTCCTCGCCGGGACGTTGGCGAGCATGGGTGATCTGTCAGCCAGCCGACGCCATGCGGCCGAGGCGGTGACCCTGGCCGAACGTCGCGGTTGGGGGCGTTCCCCGTCCGTCGCGCACGCCCACATGCTGGTCGGCTGGACGGCCTCCCTCCGCGGCGATCGCGAGACCGCGGAGCTGGCCGCAGCCCGTTCGCTCGCCTCGCTGGCACGGCACAACGAGCCCGACGTCGAGCTGGCGGCGAGGAGCCTGGAGCTCTACCTCTTCGCCGACCGCGACGACGCCTTCGAGCTCCTCCAGCGCTACCTCCGGCTCTACGAGCAGCTCGCGAACGCGGACGTGTCCCCGGCGCTCCTCGGGTACGCCGCTCCGGTCCTGCTCCAGGTCTTCCTCGACCTCGGAGAACGGCGCTGGGCCCGGGCGCTGGTGGAGGTGGCGATCCGTCGGGCGCCGGACCCGGGTGAGCCGGCGCTGCTGCGAGCGATCCTGCAGGTGGACGCCGGTCAGCCAGCAGCGGCCCGACGGGAACTCGCCCCGGTGCTGGACGGCACGGCCACCTGCCACCTGCTCACGACCGAGGTCCGGGCGTGGTTGCTCGCGGCCGGGATCGAGCTGCGTGCCGGCAACCCGACGCTGGCGCGGGACCGGTTGCACACCGCACTGGAGCTCGCCGAGCCGGTGGAGCTGCTCCAGCCCTTCCTGGAGTCCCAGTGGCTCACCGACCTGCTGATCAGCGGGAAGGGCCGTTTCGGCCGGAGCGAGGGGTTCGTCGATCAGATCCTCGAGCGGTCGGACTCGAGGTCACCATCGACGACCGAGGTCGACCCCCTCCTGCGGCTCACACCGGCCGAGCTGGAGATCCTGCGCGACCTCCCGTCGCTGCTGACGCTCCGGGAGATCGCCGAGGCCCGCTCGGTCTCGGTGAACACCGTGAAGTCGCACCTCAAGGCGATCTACCGCAAGCTGGACGTGGCTGGGCGTCGGGCCGCCGTGGAGGCAGCCAGGGGCCGTGGTCTGCTGTAGCGGCTGCGTCCCGGACGGTCGCTCAGGTGGCCCAGTCGGTGGGGATGTCCGCCCCACCCTCCGGGGTCAGTCGTGCACCCGTGCGCGCCAGCTGTGGATCGGGAGACACCCGCCCGGCGAGCAGGCTCTCCCCGAGCCCGAACGTCCCGGAGAGCTCGACCAGCTCCGGCGGCACGAACCCGAACATCGAGGCCAGCGCCGCACGGTCTCCGGCCGAGTTGACCCGCATCAGCAGCAGGTTGTCGCACTGCGAGAGCACGTTCTCGGGCAGCTTGTCCGGTCGCTGGGATGCGAGCAGCAGGTGGATCCCGTACTTGCGCCCCTCCCCGGCGATGCGGGTGAACTGGTCGACGGCGAGCCGCTGCAGGGGGTCCGCCGGCTCGGCCGGACAGACGTCGTGGGCTTCGTCGACCACCAGCAGCAGCGGGCGGCGCTGCTGGCGGTTCGCCCACAGGTGCTCCAGTACGGCCACCGAGACCGCGATGCGCTCCCGTCGCTCCTCGAACCCCGAGGTGTCCGCGATCACGGCGCGCGGTCGGTCCTGTTCCCACACCTCGGCAACCGACCGTGCCGAGCGCTTGGCCCAGGCCGCCATCGGGTCCACACCGAGGTTCTCCATCCGCATCCGGATCTGCTCCAGTACCTCGTCGCCGCTGATCCTGAACGCCTCCGTCGCGGCCTCCACGGACTCGAAGCCCGCCGCCGGCGCGCTGCGCAAGGCGTGGAGCAGCGCGTTGTACTCCTCGCGGTCGGCGATCGGGTCCAGCTGCAGCAGGGCGGCGACAGCCGCGGCCCCGAGCTCCTTCAGCCGGATCCGCAACGGTGCCACCCCATCCCGCGGCTCCGCTCCCAGCACCTGTACGCCGCGTGCCGCCTCGGCGTAGGCCGCTGCCACGGCCTGATCGACACCCGTGCGGGTCTGCCCGAGGTGGACGTGGTCGCCGTTCGGGTCGAGCACCAGCAGTGGCAGACGGGTTCGCAGCACCAGTTCCTCGAGGAGCCGGCCGAGGCTGTAGGTCTTCCCCGCCCCCGACTGTCCGCACAGGAACGTGTGCCGGTTGAAGCCCTTCGCCTCCAACCGAGCCGTGACCTCCGGCGCGCCACGCAGCGTGCCCAGTTCCAGGGTGGCTCCCCGCCGACCCAACCGTTCCGCCACCAGCCGGTCGGGTGCCGCGGAGAGCGCGACCTCCTCGAACGCGATCAGGCCCGGCGGCGCATCCAGCAACCGTCCGGGGCCGGTGACCAAGCGGCGGCCGGCCTCCTCGAGGCTTCGCTGCGAGAGCACCTGACCGAGCAGGGCGCCCTGTGGTGCTGTGACCACGACGTACCCGCCCAGTGGTACGCCGCTACCGAGTGGACTCCGGTAGCTGAACGTCGTGCCGTCGATGGACCACGCGACCGCTGTGACGCCTGGGCCACCCATGACCGCTCCTGTTGCTGGTGTCCGGCCGGTTCGGCCGCTGGCATCCTGCCACAACGGTGACGAGCACGAGCTGGCGGACGACATCCCTCCGAAGGAGCGATGTCACGCATGATCGCACCCCGTGTCACCGGCCAGGGTGCGCCATCATGTCGATCACGACCACGACGCTGAGCAGCAGGGCAGCGTCCTCGGCCGTACCGACCTCGACGCCGTAGGTGTCACGGACCCGGAACCAGCGCCGTGACACGGTCGCCACGGTCGTGTTGCCGCGACGGATGCGGTACTCGTGGTCGAGGATGTTCCCGGTGGCCTGCAGTGCGTCACCACCCGGGATCTCGATGGTCCAGCGGTCCCGGAGCGGGGTCAGCAGGGCGTTGTGCACCCGCGCGGCGACGCCTCCGTCGGGCCGCTCGATGGCCATCGTGTCACGGACCCGCATGACCTTGGCCTGGATCCGATAGAGCTGTCGGCCACCCGGGTCGAGGAACAGCAGCGTCGACCGCACACGCAGGGCCTTGCCGTCGACGAGGTAGGCGAGGTTGCCGTCCTGGTCGGTGATGCGGAAGTCGTCGCCGATCGAGACCAGCCGTTGCCGCAGCTGGTAGCGCCTCGAGCCAGCGCCGTCTGCTCCGGGTGCGGTCCTCGGCGCTGCAGCGGACCGTGCCACCGCGGCGGCGGCTACGACCCCACCCGCCCGTCCCAACCTCGCTGCCCTTCGTGCCATCGGGTGCTCCTCCTCGGGTGCCCTGGTCCGTGGTCGTCCTCGGCGGCCGCTGCCAGATCGGCTACGGCGTCACGATGTCGAACCAGAACGGGAAGTCGTCGAGCAGGTCGAACGCG
>PWEU01000355.1 GCA_003554005.1 Nitriliruptoraceae bacterium | reverse complement strand
GTCGTGACCACGGCGTGACCAAGGTCCGACCTCGGCGCGACCGTGACCGGGGGCGGGAACCGGACGAGAGTGGCCGGCTCGCTTCCCCGGATCGGCCTGGGTGGGCGCCGTGGGGTCGGGAACCGGCCGGGGGTGTCCGGCCGTCGACCCCGCTGCGCGCCGGCCCGACCAGCGGGCCCGTGGTCGGGTCAGTACCCCGGTGCCCGTGGGACCACGGTGACGGGGATCTGGCTGTGCTGGACCAGCGAGCTGGCGACGCTGCCGAGCACGAGCTTCGACACCGGTCCCAGCCCACGCGAGCCCACCACCACCAGGTCAGCCCCTCGCTCCTCGGCGACATCCAGCAGCGCGGTGCGCGCGTCGCCCTCGGCGACCACCGACTCATGCTCCTCCAGGCCGCGCGTGTGCAGCGGGACGCACCACTCCTCCAGGAGGTCCTGGACGCTCCGCCCGCTGGTCGCCAGGGGTTGCACGCTCGCGTCCGGGATCCCGCCGGGGGCCGCCGCGTGCACCGCGATGATCCGCGCACCGGTCCGCTCCGCGAGATCGGCCGCCAGCACCAGGGCGCGGGTGGCGTGCGCCGAGCCGTCCACGCCGACCGCGATGGTGTCGAGCCGGACGTGCCCGTCCCGCGGAAGGTGACGCACGACCGTCACCGGGCAGGGCGCGTGCTCGCACAGCTGTCGGCTGACCGAGCCGAGCATCAGCCCGCGGAAGCCGCCCATGCCGCGGGACCCGACGACCACCATCGACGCATGCCCGGCCGCGAGGTTGAGCAGCGCGCTGCTCGTCGGCCCGCGGACCACCTCGACGGTCACGTCGAGGTCGGGGGCGTCGCCGATCGTCTCGGTCACCAGCTTGGTCAGGTGCTTGTTGAGCATCGCATCCGCGTGCGCCGGGTCGGGTAGCTCCACCCGACCGATCCGCACGACCGTGTCCGACGGATACTGCCACGCCTCGACGACGTGCAGCGGGACACCGAGATGCCGTGCGGCACCGGCTGCCCACTGCAGCGCCAGCCTCGAGCACGTCGAGGTGTCGACGCCGACCAGCATCGCCCCGCTCGCGGTCGAGGTCCGGAGCTCCGTGGCCATGGATCACCCTCCTCGCAGGGGTGTCCATCATCGCCAAGGGTGCTGGCGGCGGGCCAGGGTCCGAGGTCACAGCCAGATGTGGCGGCGGTCCGAGCCCACGTACCACCGTTCCGGCGTCACAGCAGTCCGTGACGTCGGGCCACCTCGACGGCCTCCCGGCGTCCGCTCACGTCGAGCTTGCGGTACAGGGCGCGCAGGTGGGTCTTGACGGTGTTGACCGACACTCCCTGGGCGGTCGCGATCTCGAGCGCGGTCAACAGCGACGGCAGCTCGCGCAGTACCCGGGCCTCGGCCGGCGTGAGCGTCGGAACCTCGCCGGTGTCGTCGGCGCTGCCGAGGCACCTGACCACCCGCGCGGCGAGCCCGTCGGCTCGGGCGAGCCGGTCCAGGTCGCTCCGTAGCAGCTCCTGGACCGCGGGGCTGGCATCGACGAAGGGGCGCAGTAGCTGCGTGGGCGCGGCGATGGCCAGCGCCTGCAGCAAGGTGGACTCGCCGGCACCGGCGGGCGCAGAGACCAGGGTGACCTCGGCGGGCTCCTCGACCAGCCGGGTGAGCAACCGCGGCCGCGGGATCGGCGACGAGGTGGTGCCGTCGGGGAGCCCGCCCGTGCCGAGGTCGCCCTTCGACGTCACCACGGGCCGGTCAGCTCCCAGCACGGTCATGCGCCCTCTCCATGCGTTCGGCAGGCGCCCAGCCGACCGTGAGACGAGATGGGCGCCGCCGCTCGCTAGCGTCGGTGACGCTAACGGACGCCGGCGCTCCCGGCGCGTCGACCCTGGAGGGACCATGACCGCTGATGTCGCAGCCATCGTGCTCGCCGCCGGGCAGGGGACCCGGTTCCGTTCCGACACCGCGAAGGTCCTGCACCGGGCCGCGGGCCGTAGCCTGCTGGGTCACGTCCTGGAGGCGGTCCGACCACTTGAGCTCGGTCAGGTGCTCGTCGTCGTCGGTCATCAGGCCGATGAGGTCAGCGCCGAGGTCGAGGCGCGTCGGTTGCCCGGTGCGGGGATCGTGCTGCAGGCCGAGCAGCGCGGGACCGGGCACGCGGTCCAGGAGGCCGTGCCGGCGCTCGACCCGGGTATCCGGCGGGTGCTGATCCTGCCCGGCGACACGCCTCTGTTGACACCTGAGGTCCTCACGGAGCTGCTCACGGCCGGCCATGCCGGGGGCGCGCTGCTGACGGCACGGATGTCCGATCCGAGCGGCTACGGACGTGTCGTCCGCGCTGAGGCCGGCACGGTCGCACGGGTCGTCGAGCACCGCGACGCCACCCCAGCCGAGCGCGCCATCGACGAGATCAACGCCGGGATGTACCTCCTCGATCGCGAGCTGCTCGAGAGCGCGCTGGCCCGTCTAAGCGACGACAACGCCCAGGGCGAGCTGTACCTCACCGACGTGGTCGAGCTGCTGGCGGGCCAGGGGGCACCCGTGGCGGCGGTGGTCGCCGAAGCCGCGCGGATCGCGGGCGTGAACGACCGGTCCCAGCTCGCGGTAGCCGCGGCAGCGCTGCGGCGTGCGCACCTCGAGCACCTGATGCGCGAGGTCGGGGTGAGCGTGACCGACCCCGCGACGACCTACGTGGACGTCGACGTCGAGGTGGCACGTGACGCGGTCCTGTTGCCCGGCACGATCCTCGAGTCGGGCACCACAGTGGGGCCCCGCTCCGTCATCGGACCCCACTCGCACCTGACCCGGTGCACGATCGGAGCGGACGTCACCCTCCACAGCACGCGGGCGAGCGACGCGGTCGTGGGTGACGGGGCGACCGTCGGGCCCTACACCCACCTCAGGCCCGGGACGCAGCTCGGCCGCTCGACCAAGGTGGGGGCCTTCGCGGAGACCAAGAACGCGGTGGTGGGGGAGGGCAGCAAGGTGCCGCACCTCGCCTACGTCGGTGATGCCACCATCGGTGAGCAGGTGAACATCTCCTGCGGGGTGATCACCGTCAACTACGACGGTCGGACGAAGTCGCACACCACGATCGAGGACGGTGCGTTCGTGGGCTGCGACACGATGCTGATCGCCCCGGTGACGATCGGCGCCGGCGCGTACACGGCGGCGGGGTCGACCATCACCGACGACGTCCCTGCGCGCGCGCTGGCGATCGCGCGTTCCCGCCAGACCGTCAAGGAGGGGTGGGTCGACCGGCGGTGAGCGGACCGGCCGGTGCTGCGTCCCGGGCACGTGCGGGCTAGCGTCCCAGGTCCACCGACACCGTCCCGGGGAACCGATGGAAGTCGTCACCAAGAAACGGATGATGATCTTCGCCGGGTCGTCGTACCCGGAGCTGGCCCGTGAGGTCGCCGACCACCTCGGGATGCGGCTCGGCCAGGTGAAACTGTCCCGGTTCGCCAACGGCGAGCTGTATGCCCGTTTCGCCGAGTCGGTCCGCGGGGCCGATGCCTTCGTGCTGCAGTCGCATCTGACGATGCCCGATGGGATGAGCATCAACGACTTCATCATCGAGCAGCTCGTCATGCTCGATGCGCTGAAGCGGGCCTCGGCCAAGCGCACCGTCGCCGTGATCCCCTACTACGGCTACTCGCGCTCCGACAAGAAAGCCCAGTCCCGCGAGTCGATCTCCGCGCGGATGATCGCCGACATGTACGAGTCGGTCGGGGTCGACCGCATCATGTCCGTCGACCTGCACACGGGCCAGATCCAGGGGTTCTTCCACGACCCCTTCGACCACCTCACCGCCCTGCCGCTGCTCAAGTCCTGGATCGTGGAGCACACCGATCCCGAGGAGCGCGTGATCGTCTCGCCCGACGCCGGTCGGGTCCGGCTGACGGAGAAGTTCGCGGGCCACCTCGGTGCCCCGATCGCGATCCTGCACAAACGTCGTGACCCCGCCCAGCACAACGTCTCGGTGACCTTGGACGTGATCGGTGATGTGTCGGGGCGCACCGCGATCCTGATCGATGACATGATCGACACCGCCGGGACGATCGTGGGGGCGGCCGAGCTGCTCAAGCAGCGTGGCGCCAAGCGGGGCGTGGCCTGTGCGACCCACCCGATCTTCTCCGAGCCTGCGGCCGAGCGGCTCGAGAACTCGGTGATCGAGTCCGTCGTGGTGACCAACACGATCCCGATCCCGCCGGAACGCCGGTTCAGCAAGCTCGTGGTGCTCTCGATCGCTCCCATCCTCGCTTCGGCGCTGCGCGCGGTGTTCGAGGACCAGTCGGTGTCGGAGATCTTCCAGGGCGAGAACAACTGAGGCTGGACGCCGCGCTTCGGCCGGTGCGGGTTGCCGACGTCGCGAGCGTGGCGGTACCGTAGGGGTCACGGCCCGCCTTCGTCGCGGGCCGAGCGTGTGTCTCCCTCCGGAGGTGACGGCAGCGATCGGGGCACGCTCGTCCCGGCGCCGCCGCCGATGGAGGTCGCCTCGCGCGCCCCACGTGCCATCTCGCCGCCGTCACGACGGTGACCGACCCGCGTCGGGGACCTGCCACGACAAGGAACAACAGATGTCCGATCAGCTCCGCATCGTCGCCGATCACCGGACCCAGCTCGGGAAGGGTGCCACCGGGCGCCTGCGCCGCACCGGCCGCCTCCCGGGCATCGTCTACGGCTACCAGGTGGATCCCACCCCCGTCCACGTCGATGCGCTCGCGCTCTACCACGCGCTGCACACCGAGGCGGGCGCCAACGCCCTCATCCGCCTCGAGTTCGACGGGGACACCCACCTGACCGTGGCCCGTGACGTGCAGCGCCACCCAGTGAAGGGTGAGATGCAGCACGTGGACTTCCTGGCCGTGGACAAGGACGGGCAGATCTCCGTCGAGGTCCCGGTGCACCTGACCGAGGAGGACGACCTCGGCGACGACAGCGGGGTGGTGAACCAGATCCTCTACACCGTCCCGGTGCTCGTGAAGCCGCTGGAGGTGCCGAACTACTTCGAGCTGTCCATCGCCGGTCTGGAGATCGGCGACGTCAAGCGGGTCGAGGACCTGGCCGGGCTGCTGCCCGCCGGTGCGGAGTTCGACATCGAGCCCGAACGCACCGTCATCACCATCAACGCCCCGATGTCCGAGGAGGCCCTCGAAGCCCTGGAGGAGAGCGCCGGGATCGAGGCCGACGAGCCGGAACTGATCGGCGAGGAGCCCGAGGAGGCGCCCGCCGACGAGTCCTCCGACGACGCGGGCTGAACCCCTGCGCCTGCCGGGTGTGCGCCGCAGGTCCAGGACCGATCACGCGGGCCTGGAGGATGTCGTGGCCGACGACCGCTGGCTGGTGGTCGGTCTCGGCAACCCGGGGGACCGCTACGAGCACACGCGGCACAACGTGGGTGCGGACGCCGTCAGGCGCCTGGCGGTGGAGCAGCACGGGTCGTTCTCACGCAACAAGCGGACGCGGTGCGACATCGCCGAGGTGACGGTGGGCGACCACCGGCTCGTGCTCGCGGTCCCCGACAGCTACATGAACCTCTCGGGTGATCCGACCCAGGCGGCGGCGGCCTGGTACAAGGTCCCTACCGAGCGCGTGATCGTCTGCCACGACGACCTCGATCTCGAACCCGGGCGGCTGCGGCTCAAGCGCGGCGGGAGCCACGCGGGCCACAACGGGCTCAAGGACATCGACCGGGCGTTGGGCAGCCGCGACTACCTGCGAGTCAGGATCGGTATCGGCCGCCCACCGGGGCGCATGCCGGCCCGCGACCACGTGCTCCGGCGGTTCCCGCCCTCCGAACGTGAGACGATGGACATCGCGGTCACGGAGGCGGCCGAGGCGGTGGTCACGCTCGTGACCGACGGGCTCGAGCCGGCGCAGAACCGGTACCACACCAGATGACGTGCCAGGCCGCGACGTGAGACGCGGGGTCGTGAGCTGAGGAGGAGCCCGTGAGGGAGAGGTTGCAGCAGATCCGGCAGGCCTGGACCCAGGTCCGCCAGGTCGATCCCAAGGTGGTGCCCTGGACCCTGCTCGGGGCCACGCTCGGGCTGCTGCTCGGTGTGGGGCTGGGGGCGGTGTCGCCCTTCCTCACCTTGGTGTTCATGCCCGTCTTCGGTCTGATGTTCGCCCTCCTTGGGGCGCTGCTGGTGTTCAACCGCCGGGCCAGCAAGGCGCAGTACACCGCCATCGAGGGCCAACCGGGTGCGGCCGCGGCGGTGCTGCAGTCCCTGCGGGGCCAGTGGTTCGTCACCCCTGCGGTGGCGGTCAACGCCAAGCAGGACATGGTGCACCGCGTGATCGGTCGGTGCGGGATCGTGCTCGTCGGCGAAGGGGCCGGTCAGCGCGTCAAGGGCCTGCTCGCCAAGGAACGCAAGCGCATGAGCAGGTCCGCCGCAGACGTCACCGTCACGACCATCGTCGTCGGCGACCGCGAGGGCGAGACCCCGCTCCGCAAGCTCCAGGCGACCCTGACCAAGCTGCCGCGGGAGCTGAAGAAGGGCGAGGTGCCCAAGCTGGAGCGCAAGCTCAAGCCCCTCGACCGGGATCTGCCGATCCCCAAGGGCATCGACCCGATGTCCGCGGCGAACCGCCGCCGTCCCAAGCCGCGCTGACCGCCGGTCGGACACCGTCCCGACCGGCCCTCGCGAGGAACCCCTTGGCTGCTCCCAGTGACCTGCCCCGCTCGGTCGACGACGTCCTCGACCCGGGGATCGCGGTGGGGGCGCTGGCCGTCGCGCTGCGGCCGGGCCGCTCCCACTGGGATGGGATCGTCCCAGGCGAGGACCTGGTCTGCGTGCCGTCGGCGCGGCCCTCCCTGCTGAGTCTGCTGGCCGAGCAGGCGCACCCGCTGTTGGTCCTGACCCCGCGGACCTCCGACGCCGAGACCGTCGCGGACGGCCTGGCCGCCTACCTCGGCGAGGATCGGGTCAGCGTCTTCCCCGCCTGGGAGACGTTGCCCCACGAGCGGTTGTCACCGCAGCCCGCCACCGTCGGCCGGCGGCTGGCCGTCCTGGACCGACTGACCCACCCCGATGAGCACGAGGCCCCCCTGGTGGCGATCGGGGCGCCGGTCCGAGCCGCGCTGCAGCCGATGGACCCGAACCTGGCCGCCCAGCGGCCGGTCACCGTGACGTCGAGATGGTCGGGGTTCGACACGCTCACCGACCGTCTCGGGGCGCTCGGCTACAGCCGGACCCCCCAGGTGGAGTCCCGGGGGGAGTTCGCCGTACGCGGCGGGATCGTCGATGTGTTCCCCACGGCGGGCGACCACGCGGTCCGGGTGGAGTTCTGGGGCGACGAGGTCGAGTCGCTGCGGGAGTTCAGTGTCGGCGATCAGCGGTCCACCGAGCCGATCGAGGAGGTCGTGATCGACCCGGCTCGGGAGTTGGTGCTGGACGCGGAGCTGCGTGCCCGGGCCCGGGAGGCCATCGCCGAGTGGCCCCAGCTGACCGATGAGCTCGACCGGCTCGCTGACGGCCAGTCCTTCGAGGGCGCCGAATCGCTGGTCACGATGCTGGCGCCCGAGCCGGCGTTGCTGGTCGACTTCCTCCCGGCGACGGCCGGGATCGCCCTGGTCGATCCACTGTTGCTCGAGGAGCGCGCCGGCAAGCTCCGTGAGGAGGCCGAGGTCCTGGCCGACACGGCCTGGCGGACGGCGGCGAGCCTGGGTGGGGTGCTCGCCCCCCGTGGCCGCACGGGCGCCCGGGCCGATGCGGGCGGGCGGACGCGGGTGGAGGGGTTCGCGGAGCCTGGTGACCTGCTGGCTCGGGGACCGGAGCGCAGCTGGCGGCTCACCCCGTTCGCGGCCGCTGAGGGTCGACGCCTCGATACCGCCGCCTGGGACTCCTTCCGCGGCGACATCGTGACTGCCGCCACCCGCCTGCGCGGGCTCCTCGGCGCCGGCGAGCGCGTCATCGTGTCGGCCGACGCCGACGGCCCGGCCCGACGTATCGCCGACGTGCTCCGGGAGCAGGGGGTGCCTGCCGTCATCGGGGAGCAGGTCGCCCGCGAGCCCGCCGGTGCGCGCGTGGAGGTGGTCGTCAGTCGGCTACAGACCGGCTTCCGGTCCGATGAGCTCCACCTCGCCGTCCTGGGGACCTGGGACCTGTTCGGCCCCCGTCGACGTCGGGCGAGCCGGCGCCTGGGGACGCGCACGACGGCCGCCGACACCGCGCTGCAGCTCGAGGTCGGCGACGCGGTGGTGCACCGCACCCACGGGGTCGGACGCTACCGGGGCATGGTCACCCGGGAGCTGACCGGGGTGGACGGGCGTCGGGCCAAGCGGGACTACGTGCTGCTGGAGTACGCCGACGGTGACACGCTGTACGTGCCCTCCGACCAGGTCGACGCGATCGCGAGGTACCAGGGGGGCGAGACCCCCAGCGTGATGTCGCTCGGCGGGGCCCAGTGGGAGCGTGCGAAGAACCGGGTCCGCAAGGCGGTCAGGGACATCGCTGCGGAGCTGATCCGCCTCTACGCCGCCCGGATGCACGCGCCCGGGCACGCATTCGCGGCCGACGGGCAGCTCCAACTCGAGCTCGAGGACGCCTTCGCCCATGTCGAGACCCACGATCAGCTCACCGTCTCCGACGAGATCAAGCAGGACATGGAGGCCCCGCTACCGATGGACCGGCTGCTGGCCGGCGACGTCGGCTTCGGCAAGACCGAGGTGGCGGTCCGGGCGGCGGCGAAGTCGGTCTTCGACGGCAAGCAGGTCGCGGTGCTCGTGCCGACGACGATCCTGGCGCAGCAGCACCTCGAGACCTTCCGCGAGCGCTTCTCCGGGTTCCCCGTCGAGGTGGCCGAACTCAGCCGTTTCGTGACCGACAAGGACAAGCGACGGGTGCTCGACGGGCTCGCCGCCGGCACTGTCGACATCGTGATCGGGACCCACGCCCTGCTCGGCAAGCGGGTGCAGTGGAAGGACCTCGGGCTGGTCGTCGTCGACGAGGAGCAGCGGTTCGGGGTCAGCCAGAAGGAGAAGCTCAAGCAGCTCAGGACCTCCGTGGACGTGCTGTCGATGTCGGCCACCCCGATCCCGCGCACCCTGGAGATGGCGGTGTCGGGGATCCGCGACCTGTCGGTGATCGAGACCCCGCCGGAGGACCGCCAGCCCGTGCTGACCTCGGTCCAGCCCTACGACAAGGGGCAGGTCGTGCTCGCGATCCGTCGCGAGCTGCTTCGCGACGGGCAGGTGTTCTACGTCCACAACCAGATCGACACGATCCACCGGGTGGCGGCGAGCCTGGTCGAGCTGGTGCCCGGCGCCCGCGTGGAGGTCGCCCACGGACAGATGGACGAACGGCAGCTCGAACGGGTGATGGTGCGGTTCTGGGAGCGGGAGATCGACGTGCTGGTCTCCACCACGATCATCGAGTCGGGCCTCGACGTCCCCAACGCCAACACGCTGATCATCGAGCGGGCCGACCTGCTGGGCCTGTCGCAGCTGCACCAGCTGCGCGGACGGGTGGGGCGTTCCTCCGAGCGGGGGTACGCCTACTTCCTGTTCCCCGAAGGCGCGTCCATCACCGAACCGGCCTACGAGCGGCTCAAGACGATCGCCGAGCACTCCCGGCTCGG
>PWEU01000244.1 GCA_003554005.1 Nitriliruptoraceae bacterium | reverse complement strand
GCAGTATCGCGTCGGTTGGTGACCGTGAGCTGACGACGGGGTGTCCCCGACGTAACGGCTCGCTGACGTACGACCACCGCGCGAGGAGTCGGGCACGGCAGGCGGGCGGGACGAGGGGACCGGCTCGACCGATCCGGGAGCTCAGCTGGCCATCACCAGCGCCAGGCCCCACCCCAGCGCGGCTGCCGCGACCGAGGCCGCCAGGGGCAGCAGAAGGTTGCCGAACGCCGCCCGGGTGGCACCGTCCTCCAGCAACCTCGCCGTCTCGTACATCGCGGTGGAGAAGGTGGTGTAGGCCCCGAGGAAACCGCCGGCCACCACCGTCGCGGTCGCTGCCGACACCCTGCCCGCCAGGAGCAGCCCCGTCACGATCCCGGCCAGGAAGGATCCGCTCACGTTGATCGTGAAGGTCCCCCAGGGGAACACGCCCGACAGACGGGTGCTCACGAGGTGGTCGACGAGGTAGCGCGTGCTCGCCCCCAGGGCGCCTGCGACGGCGATGGCGAACCAGATCACCGGCCACCCCCCTCGGGTCGCCGGCCAAGGCCCCGCCGCCGACGGGTCCCCCGAGGTGGTCGGTTGGTGGCATGCCGATGGGGGGCCGACAGGACCTGACCCAGCCGCAGGCCGGCCAGCGCGGCGCTGAGCCCCCCGACCAAGGTCAGCGCTCCGTAGGTGCCCGCGACAGCCAGCGCCCCGGCCGAGAGCAGCCGGTCCAGCTCCACCGCCAGCGTGCTGTAGGTCGTGAACGCCCCCAACATCCCGGTGCACACCAGCAGCCGGACCGCCGGGTCCAGCGCCAGGCGCTCGGTCAGGAGCGTGAGCACGAGCGCGAGGAGGAAGGCGCCGACCAGGTTCTCCACCAGCGTCACCCAGGGCAGGCCCCCAGGCAGCGCCGGGAACCACGTGGCGAGAGCGACGCGGGCGACCGCCCCCACCGCACCACCGGCGGCGACGTAGCCCAGGTTGCGCGATGGTGGCAGTCGGGAACCCATGGGCACAGACGATAGGGGGCCACACTGATGGCGCAGGGCCTACGCTCGAGATGCGCCCCCGGGAGGTGCCCGATGAGCCGCTACCTGATCGTCGCGAACCGTGCACTCGGTGGGGTCGCGCTGCTCGACGAGGTCCAGCGGCGCGTCCGGGCGGGCCGGCGGGAGTGCCACATCCTGGTTCCCGCGGAGCGCCCCATCGTCGACGGGGCTGTGGATGCCTCCGTGGACCCGGCCGAAGACCGTCTCGACGCTGAGGCGGCACGGCTCACGGCGATCGGTGCCGTGGTCACCGGCGAGGTCGTCGACGGTGATGCTGTAGTCGAGGTTGAGGGCATCTTGGCGGCGGAGCGGTTCGACGAGGTGCTCGTGTCGACGATGCCCGGAGGGCTGTCGAACTGGCTACCGCGGGGCCTGCTGACGCGGGTCCGCGAGCTCGTCGACGTGCCGGTGCTGCACCTGAGCGCCCCGGCGGGCCTGCCGGCGCGGATGACGGCCCGGGCGGTGCGGGTGACCGTCTACGTCGGAGAGAGCGACCGGGTCGAGGGCCGACCGCTGTACACGGAGATCGTCCACCGGGCGCGCGAGGCGGGCCTGGCCGGGGCGACGGTGCTGCGTGGGCTGGAGGGCTTCGGTGCCAGCCAGGTCGTGCACACGACCCGGCTGCTGACCTTCTCCGAGGACCTGCCCATGGTGATCGCGATCGTCGACACCCCGGACCGCATCGACGCCTTCCTGCCCGAGCTCGATCGTCTCGTCGCCGGCGGCCTGGTGGTCCGCGAGGAGCTCGAGGTCATCAAGTACGCGAGCCCGGATGGTCCATGAGCGCGCGCCACTCCGCCGACCGGCGGCCGCGCGACCGCCGCCTGAACCATCAGCCGTCCGTCGGGGTCTCCGGTGTGAACTCCTCGGCCTGGGCAGGGTTGAAGGTGAGGGCGAGGCCAACCCAGATCGTCTTCGACCACCCGTAGAGGGTGAACGGCACGAGGATGTTGAGGCCGATCCCGACGACCGTGAGCAGCGTCCACGGGACGTCGGGCCAGGTCAGCAGCAGCCCTCCGATGGTCCAGGTGCCGAAGATGATGATGACCAAGGCCATGATCACGATCATCGCTCCGAGCCAGTAGCCCTCTTCGCGGACGAAGGAGAACCGGCAGGTCGGGCAGTGGGGTGCGAGGTCGTTGAGGCCCGCGAAGACCCCGCGGCTACCGCAGTTGGGGCACTGCCCCTTGCAGCCGCGGACCAGGGGGGTGATGCGCGAGGTGGGTGGTGTCGTGCTGCTCATGGTCCTCCCTGAGCGGCGGGGTGCCGGTCCGGCCATCGGGTGTCACGGTAGCGCGAGCGACCTCCGACGCGCCCGTCGGCCGCCACGGTTGTCCGGGGCCTAGCGGCCCGGGACCCGGCCGCCCACGTTGCAGGGCAGGTGCTTGACCAGCAGCAGGCACGGATCGTCGTCCCACAGGGTTCCCGCGGCGAACTCCTCGATTGGGGTGTAGCCGAGGGCCAGGTAGAACCGCCGGGTCAGCTCGTACTCCGGCGAGGGTCGGCTCGACCCGAGGGTCTTGACCTGCAGGTAGTCGGCCCCGCGGCCGCGCAGGTCGGCCTCGACCGCCGCGACCAGCGCGCTTCCGATGCCGCGCCGGTGGTGGTCACGGTGTACGGCGAGCACGTCCATCTCCGCGGTCACCGCGCTGTGGGCCCGCAGGACGAGCACCCCGAGCCGCCGCCCGTCCTCGACAGCGGTGAAGGTCGGGGGGTGGCCTGCCCGCTCGGCGTAGGCGAGTATCGCGGCCTCGTGGCCGAACCACTCGGGCAGGCCCCGCAGCAGCTCCTCGACCACCTCGGGATCCCCCGTCGTCGCACGCTGAACCTGCAGTGCTCCCGCCATCGTCGCTCCGATCGGTCCGTGCGTCCGCCTGCGGTCCCGGCGCCCGGACCGCGCCCGGTTGCTGTCGATCGGGGTGCGCGCCGCCTGGCGTCCTACCGGGATCGCCCTGGCGATGGGGCAGGTCCTCAGCGACCGTCTGCTGGCTGGCGGCGACCGCAGCCTGGAGGTGTCTGGGTGTGTCGGGAGGACCGCGCCCCACAGCGGGTCGCCGAGGTGCTGCGTGCCGGTCCGTCACGACGCTTCGAGCTGGGCACGTGGTGAGGGCGGGGCGCGGTCGCCCGCGCCCCGCCCTGCCACCTCGGTGTCAGTGCTCGACCTTGGCGATCTCACCGCTGGCGACCTTCGCGCGGTAGGTGAAGATCTCCTTCTTCAGCGTGCTCGCCAGGATGTACAGCCCGATCACGTTGGGGATGGCCATCAGGAACAGCATGGAGTCGGAGATCCCGATCACCGGGCCCAGCGACAGCGACGCGCCGACGATGACGAAGATGCAGAAGATGACCTTGAAGACGGTCTCCGCGGTCTCGGAGTCGTTGAAGATGTAGCCCGTCGACTTCATGCCGTAGTAGGCCCACGTCAGCATCGTCGAGAACGCGAAGGCGATCACGGCGATCGCGAGCACGTTCGGGAACCAGGGGATCACGGTCGCGAAGGCGGCCGAGGTCAGCGCCACACCGCCGAGCTCGCCGGCCACGGGATCGAGGTAGGCACCGGAGATGACGATGATCAGCGCCGTCATGGTGCAGATAATGATGGTGTCGATGAAGGGCTCCAGCAGCGCAACGTGGCCCTCGGTGGAGGGGTGGTTGGTCTGGACCGCGGAGTGGGCGATGGCGGCGGAGCCGATCCCGGCTTCGTTGGAGAACGCGGCACGCTGGAACCCGACGATCAGCGCACCGATGATGCCGCCGGTGGCGCTCTCGAGCGCGAAGGCCTGGGTGAAGATCTCGGCGACAGCGGCGGGGACGGCCGGCAGGTTCGCGAGGATGACCACCAGGGCTGCCAGCAGGTAGATCCCGGCCATCAGCGGCACCAGCTTCTCGGTCACCTTCGCGATGGACTTGATCCCGCCGATGATCACGGCGCCGACGAAGACGGCGAAGATGAGACCGACGACCCAACGGAAGTTGGTCACCGGGCTGTCCGCGCCGCCGGTCACGGCGATGATCTGTGCGGTGGCCTGGTTGGCCTGGAACATGTTGCCCGCACCGATCGACCCACCGATGCAGGACAGCGAGAACAGGATCGCCAGGGTCTTGCCGGCCCGGGCGCGCCCGGTCACCTCGGCGACGCCCTTCTCCAGGTAGTACATCGGGCCGCCCGAGACGGTGCCGTCGGGGCGCGTGCGCCGGTACTTCACCCCCAGCGTGCACTCGGCCATCTTGCTGGACATGCCGAGGAACCCGGCGATGATCATCCAGACCGTGGCGCCCGGCCCACCGATCGTGATCGCCACGGCGACCCCGGCGATGTTGCCGAGCCCGACCGTGCCGGATACCGCCGTCGCCAGCGCCTGGAAGTGGGTGACCTCCCCGGCGTCCTCGGGGTCGGAGTACTGGCCGCGGACGAGCTCCAGTGCGTGCTTGGGTCCCCGCAGGTTGATGAAGCCGAGGTAGACGGTGAAGAAGGCGCCGGCGGCCACCAGCCACAGCACGATCAACGGCAGGTTCACGCCGGCGACGGGGATCGAGAAGAAGACGATGCCCTCGATGACCGAGGACACGGGGTTCATGGCGTTGGAGATGCGCTCGTCGATGCTCTGCGCGAGGATGAGGTCGGGCACGGTGGCTCCTTGGCTGCTCACGGGACCACCGTCACGGGCACGTCGGCGATCATGGTCAACTCCGACGGCACGCTGCCGAAGAACTTCGAGCGGATACGGCTCTCTCCCGTCCGCCCGACGATGATGTGGTCGGCGCCGTGCTCCTCGGCCAGCGCGTTCAGCGTCTCCGCCCGGTCGCCGTGCTTGGCGAGGGTGACCACCTCGATGTTGTCACCGGCCAGCTCCCGCGCGGGCCCCAGCAGCTGCTCCTCCGCAGCGGCGAGCTCGGCCTGGCGCCGGGCATGACGCTGCTCGTTCTCCTCGGGGGTGTTGAAGCTGTAGGGCGACCACGGGATCACGTGGGCGAGCACCAGCCTGGCCCCCAGATCCTCCGCCCGGCCCCGCGCGAACTCCAGCGCGCGTTTCCCCGAGTCGCTTCCGTCGACACCAACGAGCAGGCATTTCGGCATACCGGGCTCCCGTCCGGTCCGAGCCCCGCCCGGTCGGCGGAGCGGCTGGGCGCGCGTGCGGCACGCCTCCCTGTGCGCGCCCTTGGACGGTCGTCCGTCTGCGGGGGCGGGCGAACCCTAGGGAGCGCCTCGCCCCCTGGCAAGGGTCGGTTCTGCCCCAGGAGCCCGGAGCTCAGGCGCGGTGGGCGGAGCGGACCAGCAGCAGCACGTCGTCGGCGAAGCCGTCCACCTCGTCCCAGTCGGTCAGGACGTGATCGGTGGAGGTGTCGGTGGAGCGCCCCGAACTGGCCGCGATCCGTCGCATGAAGGCGCGCTTGAGCCGGCCGTACTGGGTATAGCGCAGCGCCCCGGCGAACCGTGCCACCAGGTCCGGCGTGCAGCCGGTCGCCTCCGTGAGGGCAGCGACGTAGCCGCCGGTGGCGGCCAGCTTCTCCGGCGTCCGGTCCGCTGAGGTCAGGCAGACCTGGAACAGGGCGGTGGGGATGCGCTCGAGCGTCGCGGCGTGGGCCTTGAGGTAGGCCGTCAGTTCGCGGGTGTGCTGACCGGCGTGGATCGAGTCGCCGACGACCACGCCATCGAAGCGGGTCGGTGCGCGTGCCTCGGCAGCGGTCGTCAGGGTCACCAGGGCGCCGTCGGCGCGCAGCCGTTCGGCGATGCGCTCCGCGATCTGCTGGGTGTGTCCCTCGACGCTCTGGTAGGCGACGAGCAGGTTCGGTGCGTCCACGTCGGCGGCCTCCGTTCGGGCCGATCAGCCGCACGGTCGTACCGACCCGGCCGGCGCGCATCGGGCTCGGAGCCGATGCCGGGTGAGCATCCCATGCCCGTGCCCGACCGGCCAGGACCGAAGGGCCCGGAGCCCTGCAGCCAGGTGGCCCAGCCCGTACCGTCGGAGGACAAGGCGGGGACCCACCTCGCCGAGCAGGCGGACGGGAGAACCGACGTGCTGATGGCACTGCTGTTCGGGCCGGCGCTCGTCGCGCTCTACTTCGTGGGCCGCAACGGCTACACCGGAGGTGCCGTCGCCAAGCCCTTCAAGATCGCCGGCCTGACGGCCTTCGGGCTGGCCGGCATCCTGCTCCTCGCCGCGCTCTTCACCCTCGACATGCGTTGGACGGCCAACTTCGCGATCGCCGGGGCCGCCGCCTTCGGGGGTGCGATCAGCTGCGGGGTGACGGCGCTGGTCGTGTGGTACCGGGAGCAGCGCAAGCTCGCCGCTGAGCGCCGACAGCGCCCGTGGCCGCATCAGGAGGATCTGTGAGGTGACCGAAGGCGGATCGGCCAAGCCCCTGGACAGCGCCAGCCGGAGTCCCTTCGACGGGGTCGTCTACCAGATCTACCCCCGTTCCTTCCGCGACACCTCCGGGGACGGCGTCGGGGACCTGGCCGGCATCACCGCCGGGCTCGACCACCTCGCTTGGCTGGGGGTGGACGCGGTGTGGCTGTCGCCGATCTACCGCTCACCGATGAAGGACTTCGGCTACGACGTCAGCGACCACTGCGACGTGGACCCGACCTTCGGCTCCCTGGCCGACCTCGATGCCCTGATCGCAGCGGCCCACGGGCGGGGGCTGGAGGTGTGGCTCGACTTCGTCCCGAACCACACCTCGGACCAGCACCCGTGGTTCCAGGACGCGGTCGGCTCCCGGGACGCCCCCAAACGCGACTGGTACATCTGGCGTGATCCCGCACCCGACGGCGGCCCACCGAACAACTGGGTCCGCCACTTCCGTGATGGTGCTCCGGCCTGGACCTACGAGGAGGCCACGGACCAGTACTACCTCCACCAGTTCCTCCCCGAACAGCCCGACGTCAACTGGGCCAACCCGCAGCTCCGGGAGGCGATGTTGGGCGTGCTGCGGTTCTGGATGGCCCGGGGGGTCGACGGGTTCCGCGCGGATGTGATCCACATGATCGGCAAGGCGCCCGAGCTCGCCGACGACGAGCCCCCCTTCGCCGGCCATCCCCGCGCCGGCCACCAGCACGAGCCGGACGCGGTCACCCCGCACCTGCGGGCGATCCGCGGCTGCCTCGACGAGGTGCCTGGGACCACGATGGTCGGCGAGGTCAACCTTCCAGACGCGGCGCAGGTCGCGACCTACGTCGGTCCCGACCGCCTCCACCTCGCCTTCCAGTTCGGGCTGCTCTACGCCCCGTGGGAGGCCCGATCCTGGCGCGACACGATCCGCTACGTCCAGTCCGCCTTCGAGGCGGTCGGGGGGCCACCCACCTGGGTGCTGTCCAACCACGACTGGGAGCGGATCCGCACCCGCGCAGGCGGCGAAGCCGGGGCTCGGACGGCCGCGGTGTTGCTGTTCACCCTGCGGGGCGTGCCCTTCCTCTACATGGGTGACGAGCTCGGCCAGGCCGACGCCGAGGTGCCGCCCGAGCGGGTCGTCGACCCCGGGGGACGCGACGGCTGCCGCGCACCACTGCCGTGGACCGCCGACCCCGACCAGCGCCACGGCTGGGCCGGCGACCCCTGGCTGCCCTGGCCACCCGACCCCGCCGCCCACAGTGCCGAGGCCCAGCGCGTCGACGAGCGTTCCGTCCTCCACCTGCACCGCCGGCTCATCGCCCTGCGTCGGACGCATCCGAGCCTGCGCGCTGGCGCGATGTACCCGCTCGACATCCACGCCGAGGTGGTGGCCTACGAGCGCGGTGGCCACGGGGACGGGGCTCGGGGATCGCCGGACGACGACGCGCCGCTCGTCCGCGTGCTGGTCAACCTCGGTGACGCCGACGTCGAGGTGGCCGACGAGCGGACCTGGCGGGTGCTGCTGACCAGTGACCTCGACGCTTCCGCGGAGGGCGAGGCGTTCTCTGGCGTGGTCCGAGCCGGGCAGGCGGTCGTACTGGAGCTCGCGGGCGTGTGAGGCCGCCCGGGGTGGTGGTGGCTGCGGCTGCTGGTTGCGGCTGCTGGCTGCGGCTGCTGGTTGCGGCTGCTGGCTGCGGTCCCGGGTTGGGGAAGCCGGGCGTCGGTTACCGGGGCAGAGGTTCCCCACCCCGGCGCTCAGGGGTGACTGCGTCTGTGGTTGGGGAAGCCGGGCGTCGGTTACCGGGGCTGAGGTTCCCCAACTCCGCGCTCAGGGGTGACTGCGTCTGTGGTTGGGGAAGCCGGGCGTCGGTTACCGGGGCTGAGGTTCCCCAACCCGGCGTGCTGCGGGGGCGGGCGCGGGGGCGGGCGCGGGGGCGGGCGGGGGCGCCGGTGCCGCCGCGGGCGGGTGCGTCAGCCGGCGTCGACGAACAGGCTCTGCAGGCAGCTACCCAGCCCGCCCTCGCGATCGCCGAGGGTGCCGGTCGTCAACCCGACGCCGCCGGTCTCAGCAACCGACCGGGCTTCGAGGGACACCCACTCGTCGACCGGGAGGCGGTGGACGTCCACCGTGAGGTCGGGGTTGAGGTAGCGGAAGGAGCCCATCGGCAGCGGAGCCCCGATCCCATTGCCGAAGTCGCCGGTCGCGGCGACCCGCGCCAGCGGGGTGAGCGAGGGAGCGCCGGAGCCATCATCGTCGGTCAGCGGCGCCACGACCCGGAACCATCCCTGTCCCGCGCCCGGGTCCCCCAACCGTCCCGAGACGAGCCGCACGTCGACCGCGGTCCAGAACCCCTCGCCGTCCAGCCCCGGGACACCGGCCAGGCGCGGCAGGGTCTCGGGTGATGCGGACAGCGGGGCAGCTGCCGAAGGTCGGTCGTCGGGGAGCTCCAGATGGGTGGTCCGGATCCGCAGCGCCCGGCACCGAACGAGCTCCGTGCCGTCCGCTGCGACCGCCAGCGTGGCATCGACGAGTTGGATGCGACGACCCTCACGGACCACCTCGACGTCGAGGTGGAGGGGGACACCGACCGGCACGGGACGGAGCAGGTCGAAGGTGAGCCGCACGCCCTGCATCGGGACCGGCGCCGGGGTGCGGTCGATCGCCGCCGCCAGCAGGGCGGCGGGTGCGCCCCCGTGGCAGGCCTGAGGATCCCACGGCCCACGGGCGAGGGTGGAGGCGACGAAGCGCCCGCCATCGAGGTGGAAGATGGGCAGGTGCGAGGAGGCCGATGATGGGGGGGCTGCGTCGGGTGGGGTCACTGCGGCGGGGGGGTCTTGGCCGCGTGGCGCACCCACAGCGCGAAGCCCGTCTCCGCCGCCCACGAAACGGCCCAGAGTCCGAACATGACCAACGAGGTCGTGCGGGCACCGGACAGCAGCGCACTACCCGGTCCCGACCGGGTCGGTAGGGGTGGCATCGCCGCCATGACGCCTCCTTCGTGGACGAGCCGAGGATACCGGTGCAGGCCTCGCGGGAAGCGGCTGCCATGGTCCTCGGGCCACCATCGCCCTCGACCCGCGAACGACCTCCGGGGGCGATGTACCGTCGCTGCGGGTCGCGGTTTGCCGGCCGCAGGGGGCCGCTGTACGGTTCGCGGCTGCAGTCCTGGGGCGTTAGCTCAGTTGGTTAGAGCGCTTGCTCGACACGCAAGAGGTCAGAGGTTCGAATCCTCTACGCCCCACCCCCGTAGCCCCCAGTTCTCGACTGGGGGCT
>PWEU01000236.1 GCA_003554005.1 Nitriliruptoraceae bacterium | reverse complement strand
GGCGTGCATCGCTGCAGCCCGTGCTCGCGGGTGCCGGCGGATCGTGATCGTCACCATGGCGTGGATGGACCGGGCCCAGCGGATGTACGCGCAGCTCGGCTTCCGCCGTCGACCGGATCTCGACGTCCGCTTCCCGAGCGGTGTCGGCTACGTGCTGACCTACGACCTCGTCGCCGACGCGGACCGTTACTTCCCGAGCCCCGGGCTGGTGCCGGCGACCCCACCCTGGTTCACCGAGGTCTGGGCGGGCCGGTGACCGAGCTGCTGGCACTCACGACAGCGACACCAGCTGCAGCATCGCCCGCACCGCCAGCGGGAACAGCACCGCCAGGCCGACGGCTGCCAGGACCGTGACGACGAGCCACCGGGCCACCCGCCGGGGATGGTCCGCCTCCTCCACTGTCATCGGCGTCGCCGGTCCGACGACCGTCGCGGCCTGCTCGTCATGACCCGACCGATTCTCGAGCACGTCCGACACCATGCGAGCGGCGAGCTGCGGGGCGGGGGGCGCCTCGGCCAGCCGCAGGGGAAGCTGGTCTGCCGGGGGGGCCGGGGGCCCAGCCACGTCCTCGGACAGCGACGCCGGCAGCCCGGCCAGCTCCGGCTCGAACAACCCGTCATCGTCGCCGGGGGCCACGGTCGGACCGGCCGCATCTCCGAACAGCGGCTCCTCACCGGTCGTCGCCGGGGAGGTCGCGGACGCGGCCGCCAGCTCGTCGACCGCGGCGGAGGGCGCGGGTGACTCGCCTGCGGCCCTGGCCGCCGTCGACTCCCGCTGGCGCTGCTCGGCGCGCTCCCGCTCCTGCTGGGCCACAGCGGCCGCTCGCCGCCGCTCCTGCTCGGCCGCTTGCTCGGCCGCTTGCTCGGCCGCTTGCTCGGCCGCTTGCTCGGCTTCCTGCTCGGCCTGAGCGCGGGCAGCCCACTCCTCGCGGACCCGTCGAACGCGTTCGCGCTCCTGCTCCTCGGCGGCTTCACGGGCCGCTCGCCGCGCGGCGGCCGCGGCCGCGACCCGCTCCTCGGCACGGGCGCGCTGCGCGGCCTCGGCCTCGGCCGCGATCCGACGACCCGCCAGCTCCGCAGGCGTCGGCGGCCGCGGCGGCTCGGGCTCCGGGGCGGGCGGATCGAACACCTCCGAGACCAGCTCCCGAGCCCGGCGCTCGGCGGCCGACGCGGGGCGCTCGCCCGGCGGATCCCGGCGCTCGGCGGCCGACGCGGGGCGCTCGCCCGGCGGATCCCGGCGCTCGGCGGCCGACGCGGGGCCCGTAGCTCGATGCTCTTCCGCCGTCGGCGTCGGCGCCGGCCCGACCGGGGGCTGCTCGCCGGGCCCGAAGACGTCGACGACGATACGACGGGCGGACTCACGCGCTTCCGTCGGCACGGCGGCTACCTCCCGATCCCGGTCCCGTCGGGGGCGGGACCACGACGCGGTCGCCACGGCGACCACTCAGACATCGCAACGATACGGGGTGGCAGCGCTCCAGCCACGGACCTGGCCCCGGTCAGGCGGCCGGGACCCGGTATCGTCGTGGTATGTGCGGACGCTTCCTGTCGCTGACCGACCTGGACGACCTCGTCGACCACCTCCGCGTGGATGAGGTCGCCCCCGAGCCCCTGCCGCCGCGGTACAACGTGGCGCCGTCGATGGAGATCTACGCGACCATCGACCGCGACGGCAGCCGCCGCCTCGGCCGGCTGCGGTGGGGGTTCCTGCCCTCATGGGCCAAGAGCCGGCGGGGGGGCCGGCAACCGATCAACGCCCGCATCGAGACCCTGGCGACGTCACGGATGTTCGCCCGGAGCTTCGCCCACCGGCGCTGTCTGGTCCCCTCGGACGGCTTCTACGAGTGGCAGGAGGATCCCGGAGGGGGCCCGAAGCAGCCCTACCACCTCGCCGATCCCGAGGGTGAGCCCCTGGTCTTCGCCGGTGTCTGGACCTCCTGGCGGGATCCGGAGGACGAGGCGGCCGAGGCGGTGTTCTCCACGGCGATCGTGACCACCGAGGCGCGGGGGGCCATCGCCGAGCTCCACCACCGCATGCCCGTGCTGCTCCCGCGGACGCTGTGGGACGACTGGGCCGGCGCGACCCCTGAGGACGCCCCCCACCTGCTCGAGGCCGTGGCGGCCCTCGGAGCCCCGCGGCTGCGGGCCACCCCGATCGGCACACGGGTCAACGACGTGCGCAACGACGGCCCCGAGCTACTCGCGCCCGTCACGGAGTGAGGACGCCGCCGCGCGGGGCCCGCGACGGCATCGGCTCATGCCGGTGGCGCGAGCTCCTCGACGCGCCGGGACCCGTCGGGCGCACGGTCCCCCGCCGCCGGCACCAGCAGCCAACTCGCCCCCTTCGGCAACCGCTTGGCCGTCAGGTCCACCGACAGCGGTGAGGACAGCCGACCCTCGCCCGCCAGCGCCGCGACCAGGGCCGGCAGGACCTCACCGTGGGCGCACAGCACCAGCGCCCCATCATCGCCCGGGGACCGTTCGGCAGCGTCGGACAGGGCGTTCAAGGCGCGGGTGCCGAGGTAGGCGGCGTCGGGCCAGCCATCCCGGGAGGTCAGGGGCACGGGCAGCTCCGCCAGCCGATCGTCGGGCGTGACCACGACCCCGAGCGCCTCGGCCATCGGCTCGAGGGTGGCGACACAGCGCACCAGCGGGCTGGAGACCAGCACCACGCCCGAGGGATCACCAGCGAGGGATCGCAGGCCACGCGCGGTCAGAGCGGCGTCGAGGTGAGCGAGCAGGGCGCGGGCCTGCCGCCGACCCCGCTGGTCGAGGGGTCGGGTGCGGTCATCGAGCACCGTGCCGCGCTCCCCCGCCCAGGCGTGCCGCACGAGCACCGTGGCCGGTGGCAGGTTCACGGTGTTGCTCCCTCGGTCCGTCGCCGGGCGATCTGGTAGCGGACGTCGTCGGCGAGCCGTGCCGCATCGGCGGCCCGCCCGGACAACCCCACCCCGTCGTAGCTCGCACCGCCGAGGTGCACCCCCGGTGGGCCCTGCTCCAGCAGGTGCCGGATCCGGTCCAGCTTGGCGTGGTGGCCCACCGTGTACTGGGGCAGCGCGTCGGGCCAGCGCACGACGAGCCGTTGCTGGGCGGGCCCGAGTAGGCCGAGGGCGGCGCGCACCTCACTATCGACCCGCTCGCCGAGGGTCGCGTCGTCCAGCGCGAGCGCCCGGTCGTCATCGACCCGGCCGACCGACGCCCGGAGCACCACACGGTGGCGATCGGCCAGGTGGGGCCACTTGCTCGTGCTGATCGTGATGGCCTTGACCAGCCGGCGCTCGCTGCGCGGGACCAGCACGCCGCTGCCGGCGGGCAGTGCGGCGGCGTCTCGGGGGTCGTAGGCCAGAGCCACCACCCCGACGGAGGCGGTGCGGATCCCGGCCAGCTCCCGTGAGGCCTTCGGCCACCTCGTCGCCAGCAACGCGGCGGCGACGGCCGCCGGGACGGCGAGGACGACGGCGTCGACCACCTCGGTGCGGTCGTCGAGGGGGAGGGCGAGCCCGTCGTCAGCAGCGGAGATCTCCCGGACCGGGCTGCGGGTGCGGACCCGGGGACCGAGGTCGCCGGCCAGCCGCTCGATCACCCGACCGAGCCCGCCCCGCACGGTGACGAACACCGGCCGGTCGTCGGCGGCGGTACGGGCGCGGTGGACGGCCAGGCCCCGCAGCAACGACCGGTGCTCCTCGGCCGCGGCCCACACCGGCGGCAGGGTGGCCTGGGCGGACAGCTGCCGGGCGTCGCCGGCGTAGACGCCGCCCAGCAGGGGCTCGACCAGCCGTTCCACGACCCTGGCCCCGAACCGCTCCCCCACCAGGTCAGCCACGCTGCGGTCGCCGGGCACGAAACGGCGGGGGCGCAGGGGCTCCGAGGCGACGAAGGCCAGGTCGGCCGGGCTGAGCACTCCGCTGGCCGCGATCGCCCGAAGCCCGGCCGGGACGCCGAAGACGGTACCGCTCGGCAGCGGCCGGAGCCCGTCCGTCAGCCACAGCTGGACCGCACCCGCCGCCGGGTGCACGAGCTCCTCGGCCCCGAAGCCGAGCTGCTCGAGCAGCTCCGGCCCCGCCCGTTGGCGTGCCAGCACCGCGTCGGCACCGACGTCGAGCGGCCCACCGGCGAAGGGCACCGTGGCGACCTGGCCACCGAGCCGGTCGGCTGCCTCGTGGACGACCACCTCGGCGTCTGCACGCAGGTGCCAGGCCGTGGCCAGGCCGGTCAGCCCAGCACCGATCACCGCGACCCGAGGCTCGCTCACGGGTGGAGATCCGGCTCGTCCCCGAGCTCGTGGTCGGCGACGGTGGCGATGACCTCCGTGAGCAGGTCGAGCAGGCTCGCCCGCCCGAGGTCGACGGTGGTGAGGCGACAGCCCAGCTCCTCGGCCAGGGCCAGCAGCGCCGCATCGCCGCCGGTCCCGGGGGCGACCGGGCACTCGATGACGTCGCGGTGACCGTGCGCCTCGACCACCGAGCGCAACGCATCCGCCGCGGTCGGGGTGCGGGTCGTGCCACGCCAGGCGATCGACCGGGAGGCCAGCGACACCCGGTCCGCGACGGCCTCTGCCACCTCCCGGAGGAACACCACGTCCCCCGGGTCGGCGTCCGCTCCCGGATCGGGCGCGGTCAGCATCACGTGCGCCCCGGTCCGCGCGCCGGGTGCGATCGCCGCCGCCAGGGCATCCGCCAGCGATGGCAGCGCGTGCCAGGACACGACCCCGGTGTAGGCGGGGAGGCTGGCCGAGCCCTGGGCATGGAGCTCGGCCGCGTGGGGCCAGGGCACCACCGACATCCCGACGACCAGGGCGCCGTCGAGACCGAGCCGTTCGGCGACGTCGAGGTGGTCGTCGATGACGGTCGCGGTGACCGGGACCCCGGTGCGCTCCGACAGCGCGCGGTCCAGGCCCCGGCCGCCCAGCAGGGCGATGGCCAGCTCAGCGGTCATCGGTGGTCTCCAGGACCCGGCCCTCGGCGTGGACCAGGTCGACGAGATCGGCGAGGATGCCCGGATCGGTGTCGGGCAGCACCCCGTGGCCGAGGTTGAAGACATGATCGGGTCGGCCGCCGGCCCGCGCCAGCACGTCACGGGCCCGCTCGGCGACCTGGGAGAAGGGCCCCAGGCAGACCGCCGGCTCGAGGTTGCCCTGGAGGCCGACGCCGTCCGGGACCCGTCGTCGGGCGGCATCCAGGGGGGTCCGCCAGTCCACCCCGACCACGTCGGCGCCGGCGGCGGCCATCGAGCCGAGCAGCTCACCGGTGTCGACACCGAAGTGGATCCGGGGCACCCCCATCCCCTCCAGCTCCTCCAGCACCCGGCGGCTGTGGGGCAGCACGAAGCGGTCGTAGTCCTGAGGCGCCAGCGCCCCGGCCCAGGAGTCGAACAGCTGGACCGCGCTGGCCCCCCGGGAGATCTGCCCCTGCAGGCTGCTCAAGGTGATCGAGGCGAGCCGGTCGAGCAGACGGTGCCAGGTCAGCTCGTCGGTGAACATCAGCGCCTTGGTCCGCGTGTAGGACCGGGACGGCCCACCCTCGATCAGGTAGCTGGCCAGGGTGAACGGGGCCCCGGCGAAGCCGATCAGCGGCACGTCGAGCTCCTCGACCAGCAGCGACACGGTGTCGAGCACGTGGCCGAGGTCCTCCTCGGCGTCGAGGCGGCGCAGCCGGCCGATGTCCTCGCTGGTGCGCAGCGGCCGCTCGATCACGGGGCCGATACCGGGCTCGATGGTCACCCCGAGCCCGATCGCCTGGACCGGGGTGACGATGTCGGAGAAGAGCACGGCGGCATCGACGCCGTAGCGCCGCACGGGCTGCAGCGTCACCTCGGCGGCCAGTTCCGGGGTGTGCACCACCTCCTCGAAGCTGTGCCCTGCCCGGATCGCCCGGTACTCGGCCAGGGCCCGCCCGGCCTGCCGCATGAACCACACGGGCACGGTGTCGTGGGGCTCACCCCGGCACGCGGCCAGGAAGGCCGAACCGGCGTGTCGAGCAGCGAGGACAGCCAGATCGGGCACGTGCGCACCTTCGGACCGGGGACTCAGCCGGAGCGGGGAGGACCGTACCGGGGTCGACCAGGGCGTGACCGTCGCCTCAGATGCGCACCGTGGTCGGCGGCGGGAGCGGCTTGACGCACCGCACCCGGTCCTCGGTGCTCGCCCGGTAGCCGAGCGTGGCGAGTCCACCCTCGGTGTCGTCCTCCGGCTGCCGGTCCACCATGACCTCCATGGAGGTGCACCGGTGGCGGCGGGCGAGGCGTTCGGCCTCACCGAGCAGGGCCCGCTCGATCCACCGCAGGTCGGGTCCCTCCGGAACGCCCAGGACGGTGATACGGCCGAAGGGGCCGTCGTGGGTGAGCCGCGGCACGACCGTCAGCGTCAGGACCCCGACGGCCTCACCGTCGCTGACGGCGACCAGCAGGTGGTCGGCGCCCGAGCGGCTGAACCAGCGCAGCCGGGTCGCGGTCTCGTCATCGGGGAGGGTGTGACCGAGCTCAGCGAGGAGCCGCCCGACGGCGGCTGCATCGGCGGGCTCGGCCTTGCGCACCTGGAGTTGGTCCATGCCCTCACCCTACGCCCACGCTCCCGGATCGCCGAGCCGACGGCCCGGCCGGACGGCCCCCGGTCGCGCAGTCTCACCGCCCCGAGCCGCTCAAGCCGTCCCGTGTGACGCCGATGGTTGAGCTATGGACAGCCACGACACGCCCCAGGTCACCCATCTCAACGCGCTGATGGCCGCGCCGGCGCGCCCACCGGAACCCGCCGGCCGGACCTGGTCGATCCGCGCCTCCGCGCTGCTCGGCCTCGGGTTCGGCCTGGTCTACCTGGTGTGGCGGGCCACCTCGACCCTGCACCCGGAGGCGATGACGCTCTCGATCGTGCTGCTGCTGCTGGAACTGCACGCCTGGCTGGGCCTGGCGCTGTTCACCTTCTCCCTGTGGGACGTGGACGGCGCCCCGCCGGTCCCGGGGCAGCTGCCCGACCTGAGCGTGGCGGTGCTGCTCCCGACCTACAACGAACCCGCCGAGGGGCTCCTGCCCACGATCGCCGCCGCCGTCGCCCTCGAGCCGGCCCACCGGACCCTGGTGCTGGACGACGGGAACCGACCGGAGATCGCCCGACTGGCCTCTCGTCTCGGCGCCGAGTACGTCACCCGACCGGAGCACGTCGATGCCAAGGCGGGCAACCTCAACCACGCCCTGGAGCAGCTGGACGTCGACCTGGTGGCGATCCTGGACGCGGACCACGTGGCGGCCCCGGGGTTCCTGCTGCGCACGATGCCCTACTTCGTCGACGAGGGTCTGGCGCTGGTGCAGACACCCCAGGACTTCTACAACGAGGACTCCTTCGAGCACGTCGTCGACCGACGCTCGCCCCAGGCACGTCTGCTGTTCAGCGAGCAGGCGGTGTTCTATCGGGAGATCCAGCCGGGCAAGAACCGCTGGGGCGCAGCCTTCTGGTGCGGGACCGGCGCGGTGGTACGCACCTCGGCGTTGGCCTCGGTGGGTGGCGTGACCACCACCTCGGTCACCGAGGACATCCAGACCACGATCCGCCTGCACCGTCGCGGGTGGCGCACGGTCTACCACGACGAGGTGCTGGCCCGCGGCCTGGCGGCGACCAACTCGCAGCAGTACGCCCTGCAACGCCACCGCTGGTGCACCGGCGCCATGCAGGTCCTGCGCCAGGAGCTCCCGCTGACCGACCGCCGACTCACACTGCCGCAGCGCCTCGCCTACGCCTCCACCCTGCTGGGCTGGTTCGACGCGGTGCGGCTGCTCGGGCTGCTGGTCCTGCCCGTGGCGGTGCTGGCCACCGGGGCGTCACCGATCGCGGCGTCGTTGCCGCTGTTCCTGATGTTGTTCGTCCCCTCGCTCGTGCTCCAGCAGCACGCCCTGTGGCGGCTCGCCCGGGGGCGGATCCGACCGGTCCCGACCGCGGTCTTCGACCTGTCACGGCTGGGAGCGACCCTCCGCGCGATCATCACCGGGCTGTTCGAACGCGACGTGCCCTTCGCGGTGACGCCCAAGGGGCGCGGGGGCACGGCTGGGGACGACGGCCGGGCCCGGATGCCCCTGCCCCGGCTCCTGACCACCCTGGCGGTCGGCCACGTGCTCGCCCTGGGGTGGTACACCGCCTCGATCGCCGGCCTGACACCCCTCAGCTACCCCATCCCCGGGGTCGCCCACGGCGCGGCCTTCTGGGCCGTCGTCAACGCCTGCCTGCTGGTCGCCGCGATCGCACGCATGCGGTCGGACCGCTTCGCCGACGACCGCCGGGCCAGTCACCGCTTCGCGACCAGCGCCCGGGGCACGCTCGACGGGCATGCGGTCACGGTCGACGACCTGTCCCTGACCGGCGCGCAGGTGACCCTGGACGCGGCCTTCGCCCCGGCCGACGGCGCGGACGCCCACCTCCATCTCCAACTGGCGGACGGGCTGGCGACGTTCGGTTCCGAGGTCCGGTCGGTGCGCGACGCCCCGGGTGGACCGGGCCTGGTCCGGGTCGGGTTGGCCTTCAACCCGGGCCAGCTCGACGAGCAGGCCCGCCTCGCCCTGGGCCTGTTCCACGCAGCGTCGCCCGAGGCCGGGCCGATGGCGCCGCCCGCGGAACGCCAGGCCCCCGACGACCGACAGCGGGTCGCGAGCTGACACCGTCCCGGTGCTAGCGACGTCGTCCGCGGATCACTGCGGCGTACATCCCGTCGGTGACCTCGTGGGTCGGCTCGACCTCGATGTCGACGAAGCCGGCCGCGGCCAGCCCAGAGCGGTACTCGGCGTAGCTCAGGGCGCCCGCGATGCAGCCGACGAAGCTGCCCCGTCGCGCCCGCTCGTCGGCGTCCAGGTCGTCGTCGGCGACCACGTCGCTGATCGCGAGCCTCCCACCGGACCGCACCACCCGTGCCAGCTCCCCGAACACCGCGGCCTTGTCGGGCGAGAGGTTGATGACGCAGTTCGACAGCACGACATCGACCGCGCCGTCGGGCAGGGGGATCGCCTCGATCGCACCGGCCAGGAAGGTGGCGTTGTCCGCGCCGTCCCGGGCGGCGTTGTCGCGGGCCAGCGCCAGCATCTCCTCGGTCATGTCGAGGCCGTAGGCGTGGCCGGTGGGGCCGACGCGACGGGCGGACAGCAGGACGTCGAGGCCTGCTCCCGAACCCAGGTCGAGCACGACCTCGCCTGGCTGGAGCTCAGCCACGGTGATGGGGTCCCCGCAGCCGAGGGAGGCGGTCACGGCCGTAAGCGGGAGGTCGGCCAGGCCGGTGTCGTAGCGACCCGCGCCGAAACGGTCACGCTCCTCCAGCGGCAGCACACTCAGCGGGTCGTCCCCCGCTCCCTGGCCGCAGCACCCGGTGGCCTCGGTCGCAGCAGCCGCGTACCGCGCCCGGACCTGCTCGCGACGCTCAGCTCCGTCCATGTGGGTCCCCTCCCTCCGTCTCAGGCGCAGCAGGGCGCGGGTGCCGGCCGGAGCCGGTCGCGCCAGGCGAGGATCAGGTGGCGCGCCTGCAGCTCGCGTTCCCGACGCCGACGGCGTCGCAGGGCAGCGACGACCCGGTCGCGCTCGGCCCGCCGCAGGTGCTCCTGGTGCAGCACCCGCGCCTCGAGGAGCAGCTGGTGGTCGCGCATCGGTGTTCCTCCATCTCGTCGATGCTCGATGCATCGATG
>PWEU01000376.1 GCA_003554005.1 Nitriliruptoraceae bacterium | reverse complement strand
TCCGCTACGCCCCCGAGCTGTCCACCGCCGAAGGGCTCCCGCTCGACGCGGTGTTCGACGCCCTCGCCGAGGGGCTTGCCGCAGGTCCGGCGACGGTCGAGGTCCGGTTGCTGGCGTGCATCATGCGCCAGGATGCGCGCGGCGAGGATGTCGTGACGGCGGCGCTGCAGGCCCGCGACCGTGGCGTCCCCGTGGTCGGGGTCGACCTCGCCGGCCCCGAGGTCGACTTCCCGGCCTCCCGCCACGCCGACGCGCTGCGCCGGGCACGGGACGGCGGGCTGCACCTGACCCTGCATGCGGGTGAGGCGGTGGGACCGTCCTCGATCGCCGACGCCCTCGACCAGGGTGCCGAGCGGCTCGGGCACGGGGTGCGGATCGTGGAGGACCTCGCGGCGGACGGCACCCCCGGACCCGTCGCCCAGCGGGTCCTGGCGGGCGGGACGGCCCTGGAGCTGTGCCCGACCTCGAACCTGCACACCGGCGTCGTCGAGCCCCTCGCCGACCACCCGGTGGAGCGGCTGCGACACGCCGGCTTCCGGGTCACGGTGTCCACCGACAACCGGCTGATGAGCGGCGTCACCCTGTCCGAGGAGCTCGCTGCCACCGCCACCAGCCACGGGTGGCGGCTCGAGGATGTCCGGGTCGTCACCGACACCGCCGCCGAGGTGGCCTTCCTCGACGACGAGGCGGCCCGTCAGGCGCTGCTGGGACAGATCGAGCGGGGCTTCGCCGCGCTGCGGCCGTGAGCTGCGGCCGTGAGCTGCGGCCGTGAGCTGCGGCCGTGAGCGCGGACCCGGACCGTCGACCGGAGCCTGCCCGGTGTGCCCGGAGCCGCCGACGGTAGGCTCCGCGTTCGTCGGAAGCGCGAGGAGCGAGCCGTGGCTGGTCACAGCAAGTGGGCCAACATCAAGCACCGCAAGGCGTCCCAGGACAAGAAGCGTGGGAAGCAGTTCGCCAAGCTGATCCGCGCGATCGAGTCCGCCGCCCGTGAGGCCGGGACCTCCGACCCGGAGATGAGCCCCTCGCTCGGTCTGGCCGTGCAGAAGGCCAAGGACGCCGACGTCCCCAAGGACAACATCGAGCGGGCCTGCAAGCGTGGGGCGGGGGAGATGGAGGGGGCCGCCGCCTACGAGACGGCGACCTACGAGGGCTACGCACCGGGTGGGGTCGCCGTGCTGGTCGACGTGCTCACCGACAACCGCAACCGCACCGCCTCCGACGTCCGCAGTGCCTTCAGCCGGTCGGGTGGCAACCTCGCCGAGCCGGGCAGCGTGTCCTTCCTCTTCCCCCGCCGCGGCCAGGTCGTGATCGACGCCGAGGGTGTCGACGAGGACACCCTGCTGCTGACGGGCCTCGACGCAGGGATGGAGGACCTGGAGCCCGAGGAGACGACGTTCACGGCCTGGTGCGACCCCTCGGATGTGGCCGGACTCAGGAACACCCTGGAGGAGGCCGGCTACCGCATCGTGGAGGCGGGGTCGACGATGGTCCCGGCGTCCACGGTGCCGATCTCCGACAAGGGGGACGCGTCGAAGGTGCTGCGACTGCTCGACGCGCTCGACGACAACGACGACGTGCAGGACGTCTACGCCAACCTCGACATCGAGCCGGAACTGCTGGCCACGCTCGAGCAGTAGCCGGTGCCCACCGCCGGTCCCGGGTGCCGTGCGGTCCTGCCTGCCGGGATCCGACACCCGCGACTGGTAAGGTTGACGAACGTCTGTTCGTCACCTGTGTTCATCATCTGATCCCGTCGTCGGTCTCCGGAGGTCCCGTGGCAGGAGCGATGCTGGTCCTCGGCGTCGATCCGGGGTTGACGCGGTGTGGTCTCGGCGTGGTGAGCGGGCCCGCTGCTCGGCCACGGGTGGTCGCCCAGGAGTGCCTGCGGACAGAGCCGGCGACGCCACTGGAGCAACGGTTGCTCGCCCTGCACGAGGGCATCTGGACCCTGATCGAGGCGCACCGCCCCGATGCCGTGGCCGTCGAGCGGGTGCTGTTCTCCGCCAACGCCCGCACCGCGATGGCCACCGGCCAGGCCGCCGGCGTCGCCCTACTGGCCGCCGCGCGCGCCGGGGTGGCGGTCACCTCCTACAGCCCCAACGACGTGAAACTGACCGTGGCGGGCGACGGGGCGGCGGACAAGTCGGCCGTGGCCCGGCTGGTGACGGCGCAGCTGGGTCTCGCCGAGGTCCCACGCCCAGCCGATGTGGCCGATGCCCTGGCGGTCGCGCTGACCCACCTGGCGCGCAGCCGCCTCGCCGTCCTGACCGCTGCCACCCCGGCCGCCGCGGCGGTGACGGCGGCCAACACCGACGCCGCGCGGGCCGGCCGTGGCGGGTGGGAGGCCCACCTGGCGGCCCGAGGACTGCTCCCGGGCGCGGGTGGAGCCCGCTCGTGATCGCCCGGCTGACCGGCACGGTCCTCGAACGCACCGCGACCGCGGTGGTCGTCGACGTCCGCGGGGTGGGCTACCTCGTCCACGTCACCCCCGGGGCCGATGTGCCCCCGCGGGGCCAGGAGGTGGCCCTCCACACCTCGCTGCAGGTGCGTGAGGACGCCATGACCCTGTACGGCTTCACCACCGCCGCCGAGCTGGGGCTGTTCGAGCTCCTGCTCACCTCCTCCGGGGTCGGGCCCCGGCTGGCCCTTGCGGCGCTCGGCACCCACCGCCCCGACGTCCTGCGCACGGCCATCGCGGCCGATGACCAGGCCACGCTGACCGCGATCCCCGGGGTCGGCCGCAAGGTCGCCCAGCGACTGGTGCTGGAGCTGAAGGACAAGGTCGGCGTCGTGGCCGCGTCGTCCGCCGGTGCCACCGCCGGCGGTGCGGCTCCGCTGCCCGTCGGTGCGGTCGAGGAGGCCCGGGACGCGCTGGTGGCGCTCGGCTACTCGGCCGGCGAGGTCGCCGGTGCCCTGGCGGCGGTGGGTGAGGGCGCACCGGAGGACAGCGCGGAGCTGCTGCGCGCCGCGCTGCGCCACCTGGGCACCGCCCGGGCGGGCCAGGTATGAGCGGGGCCCCGCGTGAGGACGACATGCTCGAGTCCGAGGCGCTGCCGGGCGAGGACGGTCTGGACGCGAGCCTGCGTCCAGCCCGGCTCGAAGAGTTCGTGGGCCAGGACCGGGTCCGTCGGCAGCTCGAGCTGGTGCTGGCCGGGGCACGGCAACGCGGACACGCCGCGGACCACGTGCTGCTGTCCGGCGCTCCGGGGCTGGGCAAGACCACCCTGGCCGCCATCGTCGCCGCCGAGGTCGGGGCCAGCTTCCGGGCCACCTCGGGGCCGGCCATCGAACGCCCGGGCGACCTCGCCGCCATCCTCACCGGGCTCGAGCCCGGTGACGTGCTGTTCCTGGACGAGGTGCATCGTCTGCCCCGCACCGTCGAGGAGGTCCTCTACCCGGCGATGGAGGACTACCAGCTCGACATCGTGATCGGGAAGGGGCCCGGTGCCCGGTCCATCCGGCTGGATCTGCCGCGGTTCACCCTGGTCGGTGCCACGACCCGGACCGGCCTGATCTCCTCGCCGCTCAGGGACCGGTTCGGCTTCTCGGCCCACCTCGAGCACTACGAGGTCAGCGAGCTGGAGCGCATCGTGACGCGCTCGGCCGGGCTGCTGTCCGTCCCCATCGCGGACGACGCGGCGGTGGAGATCGCCAGCCGGTCCCGGGGCACCCCCCGGATCGCCAACCGGCTGCTGCGCCGGGTGCGGGACGTGGCCGAGGTCGAGGGCGACGGCCAGGTCGACCTCGCCCTGGCGCGCCGGGCTCTGGAGCTGTTCGACGTGGACGAGCTGGGGCTCGACCGGCTCGACCGGCGCGTGCTCGAGGCGCTGGTGGACCGTTTCGGGGGCGGGCCCGTCGGGCTCACCACCCTGGCGACCGCCGTCACCGAGGAGCCCGACACCCTCGAGGACGCGGTGGAGCCCTTCCTGCTGCGCTGTGGGCTGCTGCAGCGCACACCGAGGGGGCGGATCGCGACGCTCGGCGCCTATGCCCACCTGGGACGTTCCGCGCCGACCCCCGGCGTCGGGGGCGATCCCCGGCGACCGGGCGCGGTGCCGTTGTTCGGTCCCGAGGGGCAACCTTCCGACGAGTGAGCACCGGCGCGGCCGACCACGTCCCAGGCGCCCGGGCAGGCGGTAGCGTCGACGGTCCGTCGCCGGTCCGTGTGCCGTTCGGATCGCGCGCGGAGCCTCGGGAGGTGCCGTGCAACTCGAACTGGGCGTGGATCCGCTCATCCTGCTCGTCTCCGCCCTGCTGCTCGGTGCCGTGCTGACCGCGGCCTTCGCCGCCAAGCCGGGGAGTCGCTTCCGTGTCCCGGGGGCCCTGCTGTTCCTGGTGATCGGCATGGTGGTCGGTGACGACGGCCTGGGGTTGGTGTCGCTGGCCGACAGCTCCCTGGTCCGCGATCTCGGGATCGTGGCCCTGCTGGTGATCCTGTTCGAAGGTGGGCTGACCACCAAGAGCACCGACCTGAAGCTGGCGGCGATCCCCGGCCTCGCGCTGTCCACCGTCGGGGTCGTCCTGACCGCCGGGTTGACCGGTCTCGGCACCTGGCTGCTGCTGGACGTCGACCTGCCGACGGCCCTGCTGGTCGGTGCGGTGGTCGCCTCCACCGATGCCGCCGCCGTGTTCTCCATGATGCGGACCACGCCGCTGCCGCGGCGGGTGTCCGCCGTGGTGCGGATCGAGTCCGGCGCGAACGACCCGATCGCCGTCATGCTGACCGTGGGGCTTTTGACCACCTTCACCGACCAGCCGGCCGGCGTGCTGGACTGGGCCCGGTTCGCGGTGGTCCAGCTCGGTGGTGGGCTCCTCGCCGGGGTGCTGGTCGGTGGCGCCGGCGTGTGGCTGCTGCGCCGCGTGGACCTCGGTGCGGTCGGGCTGTACCCGGTGTTGGCGGCGGCCATCGCGGGGGTGGCCTACGGGAGCGCAGCGCTGTTGGGGGCGTCGGGGTTCGTCGCCGTCTACGTCGCCGGCTTCCAGATCGGGGCCTACGTGCCCCGGCATCGGCGGGCGATCCTCGGCTTCCACGAGGCGATCGCCAACGCCGCGGAGATCGGCCTGTTCCTGCTGCTCGGACTGCTGGTGTTCCCGTCCCGGCTCCCGGCCGTGTTCTGGCCGGCCCTGGCGGTCGCCGCGGTCCTGATCCTGGTGGCCCGACCGGTGGCGGTGTGGAGGTGCACGCTGTTCAGCGGCCTGAAGTGGCGGGAGCGGACCGTGATCAGCTGGGCGGGGCTGCGCGGTGCCGTCCCCATCGTGCTGGCGACCTTCCCGCTCACCGCCGGAGTCCCGGGCTCGGCCGTGCTGTTCGACGTGGTGTTCTTCGTGGTCCTGGTCAGCGTGCTGCTGCAGGGCACCACGCTGCTGCCCCTGGTGCGCCGGCTCGGCATCGAGGACACGCGACCGGCCTGGGCCCCGGTCGCCGAGGCCCTGCCCCTCGACGACGTGGACGTCGACCTGATCGAGCTCAACGTCACCGCCGATCTCGCGATCGTGGACCGCACGCTCCGCGACATCGGCCCGCCGGGGCTCGGCCGGGTCATGGCGGTGGTCCGCGACGACCGGGTGCTGGTCCCCACCGGTGACACCCGGCTGCTCGCCGGCGACGTGCTCCTGCTCACCTGCGTGCGCGAGGACGACCGGGATGTGGCAGCCTCGGTCACCGCCTGGGCCCGGGCCGACCCCGAGCCGGACACACGTGGCGTCGACCCCCGCGGACGGTAGGATGGGGGCTCACACCGCCCGCCTCAGGCGGGCGTCGTCGCGTCCGGTGACGGAGCGCACCGGGGGCTCTCGGGTACCGGTCGGTCACCACCGGGCGTCCCACCTGGTCGGCGCGGCGCGGACGACACCCGGATCGACGCGGTCCGTGACGGAGGATGACACGTGGAAGAGTTCACGGGCCTGCTGCTGCCCATCGCGTTCCTCGCCGTGCTCTACCTGCTGCTGATCCGGCCGCAGCAGAAGCGCCGCAAGCAGCAGGAGCACATGGTGCGCACCACCAAGGTCGGCGACGACATCGTCACGATCGGTGGTCTCCACGGCAGGGTGGTCGCCCTCACCGACGACAGCATGGACATCGCGGTCGACGCCGACGAGGACGTCATCCTGCGCTACGAACGGTCCTCACTGGCCCGGATCGTCGCTGACGAGGCCCCTGAGGACGACGGGGACGAGCAGACGTGAACAAGCGCTCCCGAGCGGTCCCCCCTGCCAACGACACCGTCGACCCTGCCGCGGCCACCCGCGCCGACGCCGAGGTGCCAGCGGAGGTGGACGACCCGTCCCCGTCGGCCCTGACCGACCCCGCCAGCGCCATCCGGGGCTCGGCCGAAGCTGCCCTGCTGCGGGGGATCGACGCGGCCGACGCGGTCGAGGAGGCCCGCAAGGTCGCCATCGACGCCGAGCGGCGGACCGGCTCGCAGGTGGACGTCCTCACCCGCCTGCAGCAGGACGAGGTGGTCAGTGCCTTCATCAAGCTCTCCGACCAGTTCCTGGGCAGCCTGGGGTTCACCGAGCACGGCTTCCGGCACGCCAACCTGGTGGGGCGGATCGCTCACAACGTGCTCCACCACCTCGGCGCTGACGACGAACTGTCGGACCTCGCCGCCGTGGCCGGCTACCTCCACGACATCGGCAACGTCGTGACCCGGTCCAACCACGGGCTGTCGAGCGCGTGGATCGCCTACGACGCGCTGCGCCGCCTCGAGGTCGACCCCTACCGGATCGGACTGGTACTTTCGGCGGTCGGCAACCATGAGGAACAGTACGGCTCGGCGATCGGTCCCGTCGGCGCAGCGGTCATCCTGGCCGACAAGTCCGATGTCCACCGCTCCCGGGTCCGCAAGGGTGCGGACACCGCCGCCGACATCCACGACCGGGTCAACGACGCCGTGACCCACTCCTTCCTCCGGGTCGACGCCGACGCGGCTTCGATCACCCTCGAACTGGAGCTCGACACCGAGCGGTCAACGGTCATCGAGTACTTCGAGATCTTCCTGGACCGCATGGTGATGTGCCGGCGTGCGGCCCGCACCCTCGGCTGTGACTTCCGCATCACGGCCAACGGCGTCCCGCTCGGCTGAGCTGACCCACCTGACGAGGAAGCACCCGTGGACAAACGTCCCCTGATCGCCAGCATCACCGTCGTGCTGCTCGTCGTGGTGTCCGCTGGCGTCTACCTCGGTCTCGGTGCTCGACCGAACCTCGGTCTGGACCTCCAGGGTGGGATCAGCGCGATCTACACCCCCCGGCTGCCCCCCGGCGCCGAGGAGCCCGAGGACCTCGAGGAGATCATCGACGAGACGATCGAGGTCATCCGCGCCCGGGTGGACTCCCTGGGTGTCGTCGAGCCCGACATCTCCCGGGTCGGGGGCGACGTGCAGGGGCAGCTGCCGGGGGTCGCCGATGCCGACCGCGTGCAGGAGATCATCGGGACCACCGCCCAGCTCTCCTTCCGCCGGGTGATCCGTGACATCCCACCCGGGAGCCCGGACTACGACGAGGGACCCGACTGCCAGGCGCCGGTGGACGAGATCGAGGAGCTCCCCGTCGACGAGGGTGGGATCCTGTGCGGATCCCCCGACGACGCGGTCATCGACCCGGAGACCGGCGAGCCGTTGCCGATGAAGTACGAGGTGGGCCCGGCCGAGCTCACCGGCGACAACATCGAGGATGCCTTCGTACAGCTCGGCACCGGCGCCCAGGCCTTCCAGGTCGGCCTCCAGCTCGACAGCGAGGGTGCGGAGATCTTCGCGGCCGTCACCTCCGACCTGGCCTGCGATCGTGACCGGGGCCTCGACGGCCGGTTCGCGATCGTGCTCGACAACGTCGTCGAGTCCACCCCCGGCGTGAACCCGAGCGTGGCTTGTGGGGTCGGGATCACCGGCGGTAGCGCCACCATCACCACCGCCGGCGGGCTCAGCCGCGAGGAGCAGGAGGCCGACGCCACCGACCTCGCGCTCGTGCTGCGGACCGGTGCACTGCCGATCTCCCTGGAGGCCTCCACGTTCCAGACGGTCTCGCCCACGCTCGGCGCCGAGTCGCTGCAGGCCGGGCTGCTCGCCGGGATCATCGGGTTGTTCCTGGTGGCGCTGTGGCTGGTGTGGTTCTACCGCTGGCTCGGAGGGATCGCCGTGCTGGAGGTGGCCATCTACGGGGTGTTCATCGTGGCCGGGATCGCCGCGATGGGACAGCTCATCGGGTTCGCCCTCACCCTGGCCGGGGTGGCCGGCATCATCGTCTCCATCGGGATCACCGCCGACTCGGCCATCATCTTCGCCGAGCGCATCCGCGACGAGATCAACCTCGGCAAGACCGTCCGCACCGCGGTGGTCCGGGCCCACGAGTCCGCGTGGCGGACCAACCTGACGGGCAACACCGTGACGATCGCCGCCGCCACGATCCTGTACTTCCTGGCGGTCGGTCCCGTCCGTGGCTTCGCTCTGATGCTGGGCATCTCCAGCGTGCTGGACCTGGTCATCATGTACTTCTTCGCCCGCCCGGTCGCCTACCTGATGGCCGACCGCGGGATCCTCACGCGACGGAGCATGCGTGCGGTCGAGCCCGATGCCCGTGTCACAGCAGGAGCACGCGCATGAGGACGCCAACGATCGAGTTCGTCGGCAACAGCCGCAGGTGGATCGCCATCTCGGGCACGCTGCTCGCGATCGGCCTGCTGTCCCTGGGGTTCCGTGGCCTGGACCTGTCCATCGACTTCGTCGGGGGCAACGCCTACCAGCTGGTCGACGTCCGCCCGGACCTGACCTCCGCCGAGCTGCGCGCGGCCGCCGAGGACGCCGGCGCCCAGGACGTCACCGCCCAGCTGCAGACCACCGGTGAGGTCACCCCCGGTGCCCTGGTCCGCACCGAGTCCCTGGAACCCGCCAGCGAGGTGGAACGGGCCGTGCGCACGGCCGTGGCCGAGGTCTCGGGCGCATCGGAGATCGGGTTCGAGTTCGTCGGGCCGGTCTGGGGGGAGCGCATCACCCGCCAGGCCGTCGAGGCGCTGCTGGTGTTCCTGGTCGTGGTCGTGCTCTACATCACCTTCCGGCTGGAGTTCAGGATGGCGGTGGCCTCGATCGTCGCCCTGATCCACGACGTCGTGATCACGGTCGGTATCTACGCGCTCGTCGGCTTCAACGTCTCACCTGCGACCGTTATCGCGCTGCTGACGATCCTCGGGTACTCGCTGTACGACTCGGTGGTGGTGTTCGACCGGGTCAAGGAGAACACGATCAACCTCGGAGATCCGGGGCTGAGGACCTACCGCGAGCTGGTCAACGCGTCGATGAACCAGGTCGTCTACCGCTCCATCAACACCTCGATCACCTCCCTGCTGCCCGTCGGTGCGCTGCTGCTGATCGGCGCCCAGGTGCTCGGCGCCACCACCCTGCAGGACCTCGCGCTGGCGCTGTTCGTCGGTATGGCCGTCGGGGTGTACTCCTCGCTGTTCGTGGCGGGGCCGTTGTTCGCGTGGCTGAAGGGGTTCGAGCCGGAGGAGCAGCGTCGCGTGGAGAAGGCGGCCGAGCAGGATGCGTCGGGACTGGGTCCCAGCAGCACCGCCGAGGTCGTGGAGGAGGTCCCGGCACCGGCCCCTGGTTCGCCCGAGGCCCGCGCGCCGATCACGACCGACTACGTCCGGGGCCAGGGCAAGGGCGGGAAGCGTCGCAAGCGGTAGCCAGGC
>PWEU01000207.1 GCA_003554005.1 Nitriliruptoraceae bacterium | reverse complement strand
TGCCGTCATCCTCCTCCACGACGGCCGACGGGACCGCGGACAGACCGTGGCCGCCACCGAACGGCTGCTAGCCGACCTGACCGAGCAGGGCTACCAACCGCGCGCACTGCCAGGGTGCTGACGGCGACCGGTGGTCGGTCGCGGCGCAGGTGCTGCTGAGCGTCAGGCCCGGACCGGTCGGTGCCGTGGCGCCGCGACGGAGCCTCACGACCACCGGGCCGGGACCCGGGTCGACGTCACAGCCGTGAGCCCTCGGACCGGCGCGGCCGCGGGCGGGGGTCCCGGCTAGCGCTCGCTGCCGGGGCCGCACAACTCGGAGACCTCGGCCGGGGTCCCGATCACGGTGAGCCGGTCCCCGGCCCGGAGCATGGTGTTGCCGTCGGGCACGATGGTGCGGTCCCCGCGGCGCACCAGGGCGACCAGCAGGTGGCCCGGCAGGTCCAGCTCCTTGAGCCGCTTGGCGGCGAAGCCCTCGGGCGCGCCGGCCGCCCCCACGGTGACCGACGCGTACCGCTCGTCGCGGAGCAGCGTCTCGAGCAGGGCCTGCTCGTCATGCGCGCGCCGCCACTGGTCCCCGAAGGTCTCATGCTCGACGGTGGTGACGAGCTGGGCGAGCCGTCGCAGGTGCTCGGTGAGCCGCCCCTCCGGCGACAGCAGGAACAGCAGCGCCTGGGTCCGTGGCCCCTCGGCGCCGGTGTCCTGCGGGGTCGTGCTCCCGGGGAAGCGGCGTCCGCCGGCGATCCGCACACCGCGCTTGGCACGCACCAGCACGATCAGCGGGCGCGACAGGTCGTGGCGGAGCAGGTCGTGCACCACCGCGGGCGCGCCATCCGGGACCACCGCTCGACTCGCCGCGGCCGACAGCCCCTCGTCGAGGTCGTGCATCGGCTGCTCGAGGCGGCCCCGGATGCGGATGGCGACGCGGCGGAGGATCTCGTCCTGGCTGACCTTGCCTTCGATGTCCAGCACGATCGCTCGGGCCAGCAGCTCGTCGAAGGGATCCTCGGTGTCGACCCCGCGTTCCTGGAGGATCCCCCACAGCTCCTCGTCCACGCTGTCGTCGTGCTGCTCGCCCAGCCGGCGGAACAACCCGAACATCGCCGCACGGTGGGCGACACGACCCCGGACGTAATAGCGGTACCACAGGACCGACAGCACGATGATCACGACGACGAACGCGACGTAGAACGTCCCCAGGGTGAAGATCAGGCCGAAGGTGGTCACCCCCCCGCTGATCTGCATCCACGGGTACAGGGGCGAGCGGTACCCGGGGGCGTAGGAGGAGGTGCGGCTCTCGCGCATCACGATCCCCGAGAGGTTGATCAGCGCGAACAGCAGCAGCAGGAACGCACTGCCGAGGCTGGCGAGGCGTTCGACGTCGAGGAACACGATCGCGATGATCATCAGCGCCGAGGTGACGATGACCGCGAGCACCGGGGTCCCGAAGCGGCCGAGCCGGTCGAACCCGCTCCACAACAGGCGGTCGCGGGCCATCGCCAGGGGGTAGCGCGACGCGGTGAGGATGCCGGCGTTGCCGGTCGAGGCGAAGGCGGTGACCGCGGCGATGACGACCAGCCCGACACCGATCGGACCGGGCAGCCAGGCGAACACCGCGTCCCCGGCAGTGGCGACCGGGGTCAGATCGTCCCACAGCTCCTGGTCGGGGATGACCGCCACGAGGATCGCGACCCCGGCGGTGTAGATGACACCCACGGTGGCGAGCGCCAGCATCATCCCGAGCGGCAGGTTGCGGTCGAGGGCGCGGATCTCCTCGGCCGCCGAGGACACCTTCGTCAGCCCCGCGTAGGAGATGAACACCAGCCCGATGGTGGCGATCAGCCCCTCGACCCCGAAGGGCAGGAAGGGCTCGAAGTCACCGCGGACCACCGCCGGGTCGCCCCGGACCACCTCGAAGGCGCCCACGGCGATGAAGAACACCATGACGGCGACCAGGGTCACCACCAGCCACACCTGGAGCCGCGCGGTCTCCTTGGCCCCGAAGATGTTGAGCAACGCGAACGCCACGGTCAACGCGATCGCCAGAGGGCGGACGGGGACGTCGAACACCAACCCGAGGTAGGCCCCCATCCCGACCAGCGCGAAGGCGCTCTTGGCGATCAGCACCACCCAGGCCCCGAGTCCCCCGACGGTGCCGGCCAGAGGACCGAGGCTGCGATGGATGAAGAAGTAGGTGCCGGCGGCCCGCGGCATCGCGCTGGACAGCTCCGCGATCGAGTACATCGCGGGCACCATCAGCACGCTCGAGATGGCATAGGCCAGGATCACGGCCGGTCCGGCGTTCGCCGCCGCGATCCCCGGCAGCAGGAAGAAACCCGAGGCGAACATGGCCCCGGTGCAGATCGCGTACACGTCGATCAGCCCGAGCTTCTGCTCGAGGCGGGACCCGCCGGCACCGCCGTTGGAGGTGCCGTTGCTGGTGGCCACGGGGCTCCTCCGATCGTGGCAGCGGCTTCGGAACGGTAGCCGGGGCATGACCTCAGGGCTGCAGGCGCTCGCCCCGCCAACCGGACGGGTCACGGCGGGGCCGGTCGCCGGCCGCCCAGGTACAGCGCAGCCGGTCGTGGAGCCGCGACGGTCGGCCCTGCCACAGCTCGATCACCGCGGGGGTGAGCAGGTACCCACCCCAGTGCGGCGGTCGGGCCACGTCCCGTCCAGCGAAGCGGGCCTCCACCTCGACGACCTGGCGTTCCAGGGCCGCCCGGTCGGTCACGGGCTCGGACTGCTCGGAGGCCCAGGCGCCGAGTTGGCTTCCCCGCGGGCGCGAGGCGAAGTAGGCGTCGGACTCCGCGTCGGACAGCGGCGCGACCGGCCCTTGCAGCCGGACCTGGCGTTCGAGCTGGGGCCAGAAGGCGACCAGGGCGGCCGAGGCGACGCGCGCGAGCTGGCGACCCTTGGCGGAGCGCCGGTTGGGGTACCAGACCGCACCCCGCTCATCGAGGCCCCGCAGCAGCACGATCCGGGCGTCGGGACGTCCGTCGGCATCGACGGTGGCCAGGGTGACCGCGGTCGGCTCCGGTAGCTCGGCCGCGACGGCCTCGTCCAGCCACCGGCGAACCACCTGCAGCGGTCCGTCCGCGAGGTCGGCGGCCTGGAGCGCGCCCACGCGGTACTCCTCGCGGGGATGGTCGAGCGGTCCCATCGTCCCCTCCTCGCCTGCGGTGGTCAACCGCCGGGGTTCGGGTCGTTCGGGGTGAGCGTCCTGGCCAGCAACGCCACGGTCAACGCGCCCCCGCCGGTGTCCTGACGCCCGACCTCCACGAACCCGCGGGCGGTGTGGAAGGCCAGCGAGGCGGGGTTGGCCGGCCGGAGGTTCACCTCACAGGTCACCTCGAGGCGTCCCGTCGCCCGCGCCCGGCCCTCCACGGCGTCGGACAGCGCCGAGGCGACCCCGGTGCGCCGGTGCGCCGGGCTGGTGAGCAGACGATCGACGTAGAGGTGGTCGGTCCCCCGGTCCTCGAAGAACCGGTAGTTCGGGCTGCCGTAGGTGGCGCCCGGCGCGATCGCGATGACGAACCCGGCGAGCTCGCCGTCCCGCTCGGCCACCAGCGCCAGGTCGCAGTGGGGCAGCAGGTCGTCCAGGCCGGCACGTCCGAGCCGCCCGACCCGGGGCACGTCGGCGTCGTTGAGGGCGATGAGGTGGGCATGGTCGGACGGCCGCAACGGCCGCAGCCGTGCCGATGTCGACGTCGGTGTCACGGTGTGCTCCTCCCGGTCACGATCGGTGCGACCGTGACGGTCCGCACGGCACGGTGCGCCAACGCGACCCCCACCAGCACGATCGCGGCACCGGCGACCTGGGGGGCCCGGACCGGTTCGGAGAGCAGCACCGCCCCCCACAACAGCGCCAGCACGGGCTGCAGCAGCAACGCCACCGAGGTCGCCGCCGCGGGCAGCAGGTGGATCGAGGAGGTCAGCAGCAGCCACCCCACCACCTGCGAGCCGATAGCCAGGACCAGCAACCACCCGTCGGCCGGCCAGCCCGCCGGGCCGGCGACCCCCTCCCACAGGGCCACGGCACCGGTCACCACGAACCCGCCGAGCGTCAGCGACCACAGCATCTCCGGGGCGGAGCTGCCACCGGATCGTCCCCGGGCGAACCGCAGCACCACCAGCCAGGTGCCGTAGGTGACCCCCGCCAGCACCCCGAGCCCCCCCCCCAGCGGCACGGAGCCGTCGGCGATCACCGGCTGGCCGAGGGCCGATAGCAGCCAGATGCCGAGCAGCACCACGGGCAGGGCGAACCAGAACCCGGCCCGCGGACGTTCCCGGAACAGCACCACCCCGAGCAGGCCCACCACGACCACCTGCAGGTTCGGCAGCACCGTCCCGAGCCCGGCGCCGATGATCCGGATCGACCCGTGCCAGGCGACCAGGTTCACCCCGAACAGCAGCCCGGCGGCGAAGGCCACGGGCTGGAACCACCGCCGCGACACGTCCCCGGTCCCGGCCCGGACCGCCACCAGCACGGCCAGCAACGGCAGGGCGTAGGCCACACGCAGGAGAGCGGAGCGGGCCACCTCGACGTCGGCCAGCCGCACCCACACCCCGGAGAAGGAGATCAACACCGCCCCGAGCCAGGGTCGGACCACCATCGGGAGCCGGCGCTGGGAGGCCGGCGGAGGAGCTGGCGACACGGAAGGTCCTCATCAGGGGTGTGCCGGGGTGTGCCGGGGTGTGCCGGCCGCGCTGCCCGACGCCGCGCAGGTTACTGAGCGACCGTGGCCAGCAGCTCCGACGCGGCTGGTGCTACTCCCATCGGCCCGTGCCGCCTAGCATCCCGCCTACCGGGGTGGGGGAACCCCTTGGGGCAGGACATCGAAGAGACGCGGTACACCCGCGAGGACCGCCAGCGCTACCGCGAGAAGGTCAAGCGCAACCTGGCGGTGTTCAAACAGTTGTTGGCCGACCAACGCTTCGAGACCGAGCGCAAGCTGATCGGGGTCGAGGTCGAGTTCTACGTCGTCGACGACGACGGTGAACCCACCATGATCAACGCCGAACTGCTGTCACGGATCGAGTCGGAGGACTTCCAGACCGAGCTCGCGCAGTTCAACATCGAGTTCAACCTCGCCCCCCACAAGCTCATCGCCACGGTGTTCCGCGAGATCGAGGAGGAGCTGCAGACCTCCTTCGCCTTCGCCGACCGTCGCGCGGAGGAACTGGAGGCCCACGTCGCGATGGTGGGCATCATCCCCCCCCTCAGGGACCTGCACGTCACGATCCAGAACCTCTCGGCCAACCCTCGCTACCACCTGTTGAACGAACAGATCCTGGGCGCACGAGGCGAGGACCTGCTGCTGGAGATCGAGGGGGTCGAGCGGCTGTCGCTGCAGGCCTCCTCCATCGCCATGGAGGCCGCCGCCACCTCGGTCCAGCTCCCCCTCCAGGTCAGCCCCGACGGTTTCGCGGAGGCGTGGAACGCGGCCCAGGCCGTGGCGGCAGCGCAGGTGGCTGCCGGCGCGAACTCGCCCTTCCTGCTGGGCAAGGAGCTGCTGCGCGAGACCCGGATCGCGCTGTTCGAGCAGACGATCGACACCCGGTCCGAGGAGCTGACCGCCCAGGGGGTCCGCCCCCGGGTGTGGTTCGGGGAACGCTGGATCGACGACATCGTCGACCTGTTCGACGAGAACGTGCGCTACTTCCCTGCCCTGCTGCCCGAGGTCGACAGCGAGGAACCCGAGGCGGTGCTCGGCCGGGGCGACGTCCCCCGGCTCCCCGAGATGGTGCTGCACAACGGGACCATCTACCGCTGGAACCGTCCGATCTACGCGATCGCCCGGGGCAAGCCCCACCTGCGCGTCGAGAACCGCGTGCTGCCGGCCGGTCCGACGATGGTCGACCCCGTCGCCAACGCCGCCTTCTACTACGGCCTCGTCCGGGGTGTCGCCGACCTCGACGAGCCCATCACCCGGCAGCTGTCCTTCGCCGCCGCCGCCGAGAACTTCCGCGCCGCCGCCCGGGACGGGATCGAGAGCCAGCTGTACTGGCCGGGGGTCGGGGAGGTCCCGGCCAGCGAGCTGATCCTGCGCACCCTGCTGCCGCTCGCGCACCGGGGGCTGGACAGCTGGGGCGTGGACCGCCGGGACCGGGACCACTACCTCGGCATCATCGAGCAGCGGGCGCTCAAGCGCCGCACGGGCTCGACCTGGCAGGTCCACCCCTTCCACCAACTGTTCGACGACAGCCCGATGGAGCGGGAGGAGGCGCTGGTGGAGATGACGCGACGCTACCTGCTCCACATGCGCTCGAACGAGCCGGTGCACACCTGGGAGCTCATCTGAGCGGGGGCGTGGGCCGCTCCAGCTGCCGACCGACCCAGGGGGCCAGCAGAAGCACCGGCAGGGACAGCGCCAACGCGGCGACACGGGCGCTGGCGATCTCGGCGATCGTGCCGCTGACGAGCGCGGCGAAGGGCCGGGTCCCGACGAAGGCGACGCTCCACAGGGCCATCACCCGGCCCCGCTGCAGGTCGGGGACCTCGGTCTGCAGCCGCACCGACGAGCGCGTGATGCCGGCGATGAAGCCACCGCCGGAGACCGCCATCCCGACGTAGGCCACCTCGATGATCGGAGCCACCCCGACCAGCACCATCCCGGCGCCCTGGACGAGCATGGCGCCGGGCAGCGCACGACGACGACGCCGGAGCCAGTCGGTCAGGGTGAGGGCCGTGAGCGTGGCGCCCATGCCGAAGGCGCCGACGAACAGCCCGGCATCGAGCTCCCGGCCACCGAAGGTGTCGAGCGCCAGCTCGGGTGTGAGGGTGTTGATCGGGTCGGTGGACATCGAGATCACGGTCGTCGCCACCAGCACGGCCCACCAGGCGGGCACGCTGCGCACGAGCCGGATCGTCTCCAGCAACCGGGGACGGTCCCCCTCGGCACGGCCCTGGGGCCGGGGCCGCACCAGCGCCAGCGCACCGACGAAGGCCATGAACGACAGGGCGTTGAGCGCGAAGGCGATCCCGTACCCGGCCGAGCCGACGACCAACGCCCCGAGCACGGGCCCGACGGCCCGCGCCAGGTTGAAGGACACGGAGTTGATGGCGATCGCCGCGTCGAGGTCGGCCTCATCGACCAGCAGCGGGATCAGCGCCAGGAGCGCCGGGACCATGAAGGCGAGGGAGAACCCGAGCAGCAGGGCTGCCCCGATCACGATGGCGGGGGTCACCGCCCCGAGCAGCGTCACCGCTGCCAGCGCCGCGCCGACCACGGCGGCGACGCTCTGGGAGACCATCAGCAGCCGGCGCCGGTCGTAGCGGTCGGCGGCACCTCCGGCCACCGACACCAGCAGGATAGAGCCGATGAACTGGGCGAAGTTCACGGCACCGACCGCCAGCGTGGAGCGGGTCAGCTCGTAGACCAACAGACCCGCGGCGATGTTCTGGAACCACGTCCCGATGCTCGACAGCGACGCACCCAGCCAGTAGATGCGGAACTCACGGACCCGCAGGACCCCCAGCGGCGACCGCCGCGGGGGCCGCCCACGGTCGCTGGACCCGGCCGTCACGCTCCGCGGGCGATGCGGGCGCCCTCGGCGTGGGCGGCCTCGATGGCATCGACGTCCAGCCCGGCGAACAGGTCGCCCTCGACGGGCTGCACCAGCACATCGGTGCGCAGCAGGTCGTAGGCCTCGTAGGGGTAGTGAGCCGCCTCGAGGTCCCTGGGCACCCCGAACCAGAACCCCTCCGGATCGATCTGGCTGACGTGGGCCAGTAGGGCAGCGTCCCGGCGTGGGAACTGCGCGGCGCACCGCACCCGGGCGTCGGGGACCTCCTGGGGCACGCGGTCGCGCCGGCCCTCCAGCCACTCGGTGTAGGGGCTCTGCCCGTGGGTCGCCATCATCGCGTTGTGGAGCGCGTCCAGCCGTTCCAGGGGGAACGTCGAGGTGGCGTATACCTTCGGGACGCGCCAGGGCAGCAGGTCCGCCCCCAGGGCCTCGCCGAGGTCGGCGTGCGGATCCTCGGCGAGCTCCAGCCCGCGCATGGTGACCAGGTGGTTCATGATGTGGTCGGGGTGGGGGTAGCCGCCGTTCTCCGGGTAGGTCACCACCACGTGGGGCCGCTCTCGGCGCAGGATCGCCGCCAGGGCGCCGGAGGGCTCGTCGAGCGGGACGCGGGCGAAGGTGCCCTCGGCGACGTCCGCGGGGTCCTCGTGGTAGCCCGAATCGAGGTAGCCGAGCTCGTGGGTCCGGGTGAAGCCGATCGCCGCGACGGCCGCCTGCAGCTCACGGACCCTGGTGGCACGCATGTCCTGCCGGGCGATCGGCGCGGCCTTGGGGTTGAGGACGTCCCCCGCGTCACCACCGGTGCAGGTCACCAGGACCACCTCGGCGCCATCATCGACGTAGCGCGCGGCGGTGGCCGCACCCTTCGACGACTCGTCGTCGGGGTGGGCGTGGACGAACAGCAGTCGGCGGGTCACGCCTCCTCCTCATCGGTCGCGGATCCCGCGGCGCTCGCGGTCGCGGACTCCGCAGCGCTCGCGGTCGCGGATCCCGCGGCGCTCGCGGTCGCGGACCGCGAGCGGGTGCCGGTCGCGCGGGCCGCCCGTGCCGCCCGTGCCGCAGACAGCCGCTGCCCGGCGTCGCTCGCGTCGAGCTCGGCCAGCACCGCCGCGATCCGGGCCGCGGCCGCCTCCACCTCGGAACGGACACCACTGAGCCGCACGATCGAGGGCCGGCCCGGGTAGCTGCCGAGCTTGACGTCGGGGTAACGCTCCATCACCTCGACGAAGGCGAGGTTGAGCACGCTCTCCGGGTAGCCGTGGGACAGCTCGGTGACGTAGGGCGTGGGGTTGCGGCCGGCGAGCACCTCCGGCGCCACCGCCTCGGTGAGCAGGGCGGCGAACTCCGAGGGCACCCCCGGCAGGATCGCGACGGTGACCCCTCCGGCGTCGACCCCACCCTCGACGTCGACCAGGACCCCGGGGGCCCAACCGTCGGAGCGCTCCACCAGCCGGCTGCCCTCGGGGATCCGGGCCATGCGCAGCAGGTGCCGGGTGAACTCGTCGGAGACCGGGAAGCCCTGCTCGGCCGACCAGGCCAGCGCGCCGTCGACCTTCGCGCCGATCGTCGGATCGGTGACCAGGCCCCGGCCCAGGCTGGCGGCCACCGCCTCGAAGGTCAGGTCGTCGGGGGTGGAGCCGACGCCGCCGGAGGTCACGACCACCCGTGGTCGTGCGCGAGCCAGCTCGAGACCCAGCGCCTCGTCGATCGCTGCCAGGTCGTCGGCCACGACGTGGACGCAGGAGAGCCCGACGCCGTTCTCGCGCAGCACCCGGGCGAGCAGCGGCGAGTTCACGTCGGTGACGTAGCCGCCCAGGATCTCGTCACCGACGACGATCATGGAAGCTTCGAGCACGTCTGGCTCCTCGGGAGCGGGCGTGGTCCCGCGAGGGTCGAGCCGCGGTGCGGGTGCGGTCGACGGGGAGGAGCAGGGTAGCCAGCCCCCGGCTGGTAGCGTCCAGGCTCGTGTTCATCGACGCCGACGACGCCAAGACGGACGTCATCCTCGCTGCCGCCGTGGCCATCATCGGGCCCACGGTCATCGGCTTCATCACCCGGCTCCCGCTGGTCCCCCGCACCGGCCTGCTGGGAGCGGTCCTCGAGGTGGTGTGGCTCGGCCTGGTCACGATGCTGGTGCCCCTGTGGCTGGCTCGCTACCGCGG
>PWEU01000129.1 GCA_003554005.1 Nitriliruptoraceae bacterium | reverse complement strand
CGATCCTACGTCACCGTTGGTCAAGCAGGAAGCCTCGTCCACAAGCGGCGGGAGCCCCGCGCCAAGGGGTTTCCGCGCGCCGGTGAACCACCGCACCTACTCAGCGACCCACGCAGAACGACTCCCGGGCGGCCCCTCCTAGCCGCGCCCTACCTCCGATAGCCCGCACTTCTCGGCGATTGGCCATCGAGCACTCCCCGAGTGAGCGCGTCGGAGGTCCTCGCCAGCAGGCGACGAGCCCGACCCGTACACCATTTCGCTGTACACAGACTCCGTCGGTTGTGTCCACGACGACTTCGAGTCGACCACCGACGAGGAGGTCGCGCGGCTTCGCGATCAAGCGGAGACGAAGCGAACCGATGCCACGCGGCCGACATGGTGGTCGGGGGTGGGCTGGGTTGCCGGACCGTTGGATGGCTGGGCTGGCGAGGAGCGTTAGCCCGGCTCGGTGACCTGCGTATCTCGTCCGTAGGGGCCCGCTGCTGATTCCGCCTAGCGTGCCGAGCTCACGCTTCCTGGTCGGAACACGCTCCCTTGAGTTCAGCGCGGGCCGCAGCGGCGTCTGCTTGTTCCGCGGCACGGCTCGCTACAGCCCGGCAATGGGCCAGAGTGCTCTCCCGTAGGGTCGCCTTCACCTCGGGTATCGCCGCGCTGTTCATCGAGAGTTCGTCGACTCCGAGGCCGACGAGGGCGACCGCCAACGCAGGGTCACTGGCGGCCTCACCACAGACGCCTACCCAGGCACCCTTCGCGTGTGCGGCGCGCACCACCTCCCCGATCAGCTGGAGCACGATCGGGCTGGCCGCGTCTGCGATCTCGGCGACCTCGGCGTTGAGGCGGTCGGCCGCGAACAGGTACTGCAGCAGGTCGTTGGTGCCGATCGACAGGAAGTCGCTCCCGGCCGCGAACTGGTCCGCAGCGAGGGCGGCCGCTGGCGTCTCGATCATCACGCCGACCTCGAGGCCGTCGAGGTGATGACCTTCCTCGGCGGCGACCTCGTCGAGGTGGCGGCGCGCCTCGGTGAGCTCCGAGGGCACCGACAAGAGTGGGAACATGATCGCCAGCCGTCCTGCAGCGTCGCCTGCGGCTGTCCGTGCGCGCAGCAACGCGCGCAGCTGGTCGCGGAACAGATCTGGGCTCGCCAGGCCCAAACGGATGCCACGTAGCCCGAGCGCGGGGTTGGGTTCCGGTTCACGTGCCACGAAGGGCAGGGGCTTGTCGGCTCCGACATCGAGGGTGCGGACAACGACACGGTGGCCGGGGAACGCCGTCAGGGCCCGCTCGACGAAGGCGGCCTGCTCGGCGATGTCAGGTGCATCGGTGCGGTCCAGGTAGAGGAACTCGGTTCGCACCAGTCCCGAGCCCTCGGCGCCGGCCGCGGCTGCCAACTCGAGGTCGGTCTCGCTGCCGATGTTGGCGGCCAGTTCGACCCGGTGCCCGTCGGCGGTGTGGCCCGGTTCGTCGCGCAGCTCCTCCAGCTGTTCGCGGCGTCTCCCGGCCTCGGTGATGCGTTCGCGGATCGCGGTGCGAGTCTCCTCGTCCGGTGCGATCAGCACCTCGCCGTCGTCACCGTCGACGGCCAGTTCGGTGCCGTCGTCGAGCAACTCGATGATGCCTGCCACACCTACGACGGCGGGGATGCCGAGAGAGCGTGCGAGGATCGCAGCATGGCTGGTCGGCGAACCGGTCTCGGTGACGACTGCCGCGATCACCCGCCGCGGGATCGACGCGGTCTGGGATGGCGTCAGTTCGTGGGCCACGATGACCGATCGCTCGTTGGGCACGTCCACGTCAACCGATCTGCCAGCGAGCAAAGCGAGGACCCGGTCGCGGACGTCGTCGAGGTCGGCGGCACGGGCGGCGAGGTACTCCGAGTCGGACGCCGCCAGGAGCTCACGGAAACCGTCGAACGAGGCGGCGGCCGCCGCCGTGGCGGAGGCGCCGTCGTCGATTCGCTCCCGGGCCCGTGCACGCAGCTCTGGGTCCTCGGCGAAGGCGGCGTGCGCCTCGAAGATGTCGCCCTGGTCGCCGCCGACGTCGGCGGAGACCTGCGCCGCCAGCTCACGTAGCTGCTCCGCCGCCCGCGCGAGCGCGTCCTCGACCCGGCGCCGCTCCTCGTCGGGTGATCCGGACGGGCCGTCGTCGTTCTCCACCTCGGTGGGACGCAAGAGGGCCGCCGGGGCGAGGGCTACCCCCGGCGCGGCCGCACGTCCCCGCAGCCTCGTCATGTCGGCTTCTCGCCGAGGCCGCCCTCGACGAGCGCTACCAGGTGGTCGACCGCCTCCTCGGCGCCTTCACCCTTGGCGCAGATCGTGATCTGGTCGCCCTGGTGACAGTCCAGGGTCAGCACGCTCAGTACCGACGCGGCGTTGACCTCCCGGTCTCCCTTGCGCACCGTGACCGTTGCATCGAGTCCGGTGGCGGCCTCCGCGAATACCGTGGCTGGACGGGCGTGGAGACCGCTCGGGTTGGTCAGTTCGACGGTCCGTTCGCTCATGAGCAGCCTCCCGGTGTCGACGAACGTTCTGGGCCGGTGGTGGGGCGCTCGGCGAGCAGCTGCCCGTGCAGTTCGCTCAGGTTGTGTACGACCTCGCGGGCACCGGCGGCTCGCAGGTCGTCGGGGGCGGCTGTGCTCGCCACTGCGATCACGTCCATGCCGGCGCGATGACCCGCCTCGACGCCGACGACCGCATCCTCGATGACCACGCAAGCCGGTGGGGGGACACCGAGGCGTGATGCTGCGGTGAGGTAGGGCTCTGGATCAGGCTTGCCGCGTTGCACGTCTTCGGCGGTGACCATCACCGCGATGCGGTCGAGTAGGTCGCCGAGGGAGTGCTCAGCGGCGTTACGTCGGGCACTGGTCACCACCGCGAGCCGTGTGCCCCTGGCAAGGAGGTCGTCGAGTAGCCGGTGGGCGCCGGGTACCACGAGTTCGCCCGGGGCGTACTCATCCAGCAGGCCGTCGGCGTAGCACTGCAGCGTGTCGAGCCTTGCTGCGAACTCAGCCTCGCCGGTTCGGTCGTCGAGGAGGAGCCGCAGGGCCTCCGCGGCCGGTCGGCCGAAGAGGTGCGCGATGCCCTCAGGTGGCTCAGGGAGGCCGTGCTCGTCCAGGAACCTCGACCATGCCCGCAGGTGGGCTGAGGTGGAGTCGACCAGCACCCCGTCCATGTCGAGCAGCACGGCGCGGTGGAGCACGTCCCGCGTGCTCATGGCCCGGCACCGAGGTGGGACCGGGATGGGGTGACCGAACCGTGTGACGACGTGCGCGTGGAGGCACGGTGCTGCTCGGTATGCAGTTCGAACCGGTCGCCGCGGTACACCGACCGCACGAACTCCACCGGAGACCGCTCGGTGTCCCGCGTGACCCGTTCGATGCGCAGCGCCGGCGTGTCGGAGGCGGTGTGCAGCAGATGCGCCTCCGCATCGCTCAGGGCGACTGCAGCGATCCGCTGCTCGCTGGTCCCGAGTTCACAGCCGAACTCGTCGTGCAGCACCTGGTAGAGGGAGCGATCGGACAGCGGAACCTGGTCGAGGCCGCGGAAGCGGCGTGCCGGGAGGTGCGAGCGCTCCAGCGCGATCGGGTCGCCGTCACCCTGCCGGATCCGCTCGATACGCACGATGGGCTCACCTTCGGGCAGCTCGAGTGCGAGCGCCACCGCGGACACCGATGGCACGACCTCCTGCGCGAGCACGATGGAGCTCGGCACCATCCCGCGGGCGGCCATGTCCTCGCTGAACGATGTGAGCGAGGCGGACTGGGCGATCCGTGGTTCCGAGACGAAGGTTCCTTGCCCCTGGACCCGGTGGACCCGACCGTCCCGCACCAGCTGGTCGATCGCGCCACGGACCGTCATGCGGGCAACACCATGGCGGCTCGCGAGTTCCCGCTCGCTCGGCAGGCGCTCGCCGGGCTCGCTCGTCGTCACGAAGTCCTCCAGGATCTCCTGGAGGCGGCGGCCCTTGTTGGCGCCCAACAGCGGGGTGGGCGTACGCCGACGCTTGCGGGCCAGGCCGCCTCGGGACGAGGCGCGCTTGTCGGACACAGCCGGCCTCCCCAAGGGCGTCACAGCAGCGGAATCCGGGGACGGTAGCGTGCGAGCAGGTCGGCGTTGCGCTCGTCGCCGCCGGGCACGTTCGCGCTGGTCCACAGTGGCACGTCGACGCCGTCATGTCGTGCCAGCTCGGCCACGCGGGCGAGGATCAGGTTCCACAGGAAGGTCGAGGTCACCGACGACAGTGGCGCCGTGCGGGCGCCGTCGACCTCGAACGCAGCGTCGCCGGCAGGCACACCCGTGTCGAGTAGCGCGTCCGCGATCTCGTCGAGCTTCGCGTCCGCCCGCGCGGGTGCGGCCTCGAGGGCAGGCCGTGAGGACACCGCGACCAGCCACACCCCGGCGTCACGCAAGCCACGGGCGAGGGCAACCGGCAGCGGGTTGGCGCCGGAGTTGGAGAAGATGACCGCCACGTCGCCCGGGTCAGGCCGAGCCTGGGCGAGCAGCACGTCCGCGAGATCGGCCACGCGCTCCAGAACGGTGCTGGCGATGCCGCCGTTCAGTGGCACCAGTCCGGGGTGGGTGATGGGGTTGACGCAGGCGAGCCCGCCCGCGCGGTAGAAGGCCTCGAGCACCAGAGCGCTGGAGTGGCCCGTCCCCGCCACGTGGATCCGCAGGTCGGCGCGCACAACGTCGAGGATCCGCTCGGCCACCGTCGCCAGCATGTCGCGGTTGCGCTCCTCAGCAGCCGCGAGGTGATCGCACACCGCGGCGCCGAAGGTGTCGGCGTCAGGGGGCATTTCGGACCTCCTCGAGCAACCGCTGTGCGGTGGCATCGTCATCAGCGGCCCGGAGCCGGTCGGCCAGTCCTGTGAGCAGGTGCCCGGCGAGCGAGGACAGCAGGTCGACATGCTGGTCAGCATCCGGGGATCCGAACGCGAACACGACGTCCACCGGGTCGTTGTCGGGGTGAGCGAACTCCACCGGGTCGTGAAGCGTGACCGCGGCGACCGCGAGTTTGCGGACGCCGTCCTCGGGGCGGGCGTGGGCGAGCGCGATACCGGGTGCGAGGACGATGTAGGGGCCTTGCTCCTCAACGAGGGCCACGCACCGCGCCGGGTAGGTCTCGGTGATGGCACCAGCGTCGAGGAGGGGAGCGCACGCTTCGTGGATCGCGGCCCTCCAGTCGTCGGCTGGGCGGTGAGCCCGGGCGACAAGCACGGCCCCGTCCAGGTCGTCGGTCATCCCACTACTCCATCCAGCCCTCGGAGCGGAAGGCCTCGGTGAGTTGCTTTTCGAGGCCTTCCTTGTCCATGAAGTTGGAGATACCGACCACGACCGGAGCCTTACCCGTGAACTCCTCGGTGTGCAGGCCCTGCCCGACGATGACGTCAGCCTTCATGCCGCGGGCGCTCGACACGTCGGTGGCTTCGACCTTGGCGGCCACCCCCATCCTCTTCAGGACCTCCTCGACGGACATGCGCAGCATCAGGCTGGAGCCCATACCTACGCCACACACCGTGAGGATCTTGAGTGGCTCCGGTCGGGTCGACATCTAGATCTCCGTTCGATCGTGTTCGCTTCGGCTGGTCTGCGGCGGGCCCTCGGCGTCAGGTCGTCCGAAAGGCGAGTCGCCTAGGGGCGTGCCGGTCGGCAGGACCTGCTCGGCGCGGCGCCGCAGTAGGAGGTACCACACGATGAAGATCGCCGTCACGACCGCAGGAACGACCCAGATGCCCGCGTCGCCCATGCCGCTGGCCAACGCGCCGATGCCGAGCACCAACCACGCGATGACGTACCAGTCGGGGTCGGCGAGGGTCGCGAGCTCCGGGGCCGTGTCGGACAGCATCCCCCAGGTCACGGCCTGGCCGATGGCGAGGAAGGCGCCGTTGATCAGCCCGCCGAACACTGCGCCACGCCAGCCGGCGACGGCGTTACCGAACACGGCGGCAGCACCACCCGGGAAGAACAGCATGATCATCGGCGGGACCAGCACGAACCAGCCGGCCGCCGCGAAGATGCCCATGAACACCAGGAAGATCGCGGTGCTCGAGATGAAGCCGATCATGACCGCGGTGGGGGCGAATGGGAAGATGGTCGGAGCGTCGAGGGCGGGCCGCGAGTTCGGGATCAGCCGCTCGCTGATGCCCTTGAACGCCGGCACGATCTCTGCCAGGAACATCCGAACACCGAACAGCAGGATCGCGATACCTGCGGCGAAACGCAGGCCGGCGATCAGGGTCCAGACCCACGGGTTGATGTCCACGTTGTACTCGGCCGCCTGCTCGGCGAGGACCGCTGGGTCCGCGAAAGCGCCAGCGACCACCATGATCACGATGATCACCAGGGCGGTACTGACGTTGATGTCCTTGAAGAACGACAGCCGCTTGGGCAGCGTCAGCTTCTCGGTGTCGTGCTCCTCGCGGGTGCCGAGTGGCTTGCCGAGGCGTCCCGCCATCCAGCAGGCGAGGCTGCTGGTGTGTCCGTAGCCCCAGTCGTCGCTGTCGATCACCTTCCGCATGAGCGGAGCGAGGGCCAGCGGCTGGATCGTCCAGTACAAGGCCACGACGACCGAGCCGGCCACCACCAGGGTCCACTGGTCGACGTCCCCGAACATCTCCACCAACGCCGCGGTCGTGATCACCGCGATCCAGAAGAGCAGGTGCCCGGTCAGATAGACGTAGCGCGTGTTCAAGATGCGGACAACAACGAGGTGGATCAGGAAGCCCAGCGCGATGACCAGCGCGATACTGCCACCGTGGGTCCCGAGGAAGTCACCGAGCGTGTTGGTCGCCTCCGGCGGGTCAAGACCAACAGCGCTCCCGACGATCGTCTGGAAGGAAACAAGCCCCCCGACGAACACGTCGATGCCGACGAACAGGATGATCACGCCGATCGTGGCCCGGATCGCTCCGGCGACCGTTTCCTCGATCGGAGCCCGCTGCAGCATGAGGCCGACGAGCGTGATCAACCCGATCAGTATCGCGACCTCGCTGAAGATGTTGTTGGCGAGAAACAGCAGTACGTCGGCGAAGATGTCCACTACAGACCTCCCTGGCCTCTCGGCGGGTCGCGGGTACGCCCCACTGCCGTCGCGCCGCTCGCTTCCGTTCCCGCGCAGCTAACGGCCCTCTCTGGACATTACTGGTCTAGGCCAGTAGTTTCAATGGCATGAACCAGATTGCTCGCGTGCCGACCGGCGTGTCTCGCTGTCCGCGCTCCTGCCGCAGAGGACCCCGGACCGTCGGACTCTGGCTCTGGACGCGACATGCCGCTACGACCCGGCCGTCGGCGGTCGAACAGGGGAGGGAACTCGCGTGGACGTGATCGCGGCACCGAAGGTCCTGCTGGCCGGCGAACTCGTCGAGCCCGGGTGGGTCGGGATCGAGGACGGAAGGATCGTGACCATCGGTCAGGGCTCGCCTACCGACCTGCCGACGCTCACCCTGCCCCGGGGAGTGCTCGCACCCGGCTTCGTGGACATGCAGTTGAACGGTGCCTACGGCCACGACCTCGCTACCGCAGACCTGTCCGGCTGGCACGAGGTCACGACCCGCCTGCCGGAGACCGGTGTCACGTCCTTCGTGCCGACGATCATCACCGCTCCGATGGACGATCTGGTCGCTTCGATCGCTCGCTACCGGCGCTTGCGGCCGGAGGTCGACGCCGCCGGCGGCGCGCGGACCTTGGGGCTGCACTGCGAGGGTCCGTTCCTCGCCGTTGGGCGCCACGGCGCCCATGACGAACGCCTGCTCAACGACCCGACGCCGGAACGGGTCGGTGCCCTGCTTGACGCGGGAGCGGGGGACCTCATCTACGTGACGTTGGCACCAGAGCGCGAGGGTGCCCTAGCAGCGACACGCAGGTTTGTGGCTGCGGGCGTCGGCGTCGCCGTCGGCCACAGCGACGCCCGGGACGACGAGGTCCGTGCAGCCGCCGACGCAGGTGCGCGGCTCGTCACCCATCTGTACAACGCGCAGCGTCCGCTTCACCATCGCGACCCAGGGGTCGTCGGCGCCGCGCTGGCCGACCCGAGGTTGACCTGCGGGCTGATCGCTGATCTCCACCACGTCGCACCGACCGCGATGCGGGTTGCCTTCGCGGCTGCTGCAGGCCGCATCGCACTCGTCACCGACGCGATCGCAGCGCTCGGCATGCCGGCCGGCACCTACGATCTCGGGGGACGCACCACGACGGTCCAGGAGTCCGCTCCGCCGGTGCGTGACGACGGCACCCTGGCCGGTTCCGTGCTCCGCCTGGACCAGGCCGTCGCCAACACGGTCACCAGCGGCGTGGACGCCGCAGTGGCGCTCACCGCGGCCACCCGCGTGCCGGCCGATGCGATGGGACGGCCGGACCTCGGCCGGCTGACCCCCGGCGGCACCGCTGACCTGGTGTGGCTGGACGAGGACTGGCGCGCGGTTGCGACCTGGGTCGCCGGGCACCTCGTTCATGTCGACGCCGACCGGGCAGCTGACCTCCTCGACACGCCCACAGCCAGGTAGGGAGCCCGCGTGACCACAATGATGGCGAGCGAGATCGCGGAACAGCCGACGGCACTCGACGACACCCTTGCCGAGTTGCTGCCGCTGCGCGGAGAGCTACGACGCCTGGATGCGGGACGTCGTGAGGTGGTGTTCATCGCCCGCGGGACCTCCGATAACGCTGGGGTCTACGGCCGCTACCTGCTGGAGGTCCACGCCGGCCGCGGGGCGTCGCTGGGTGCGCCCAGCCTGTCGACCCACTACCGGGTCCGCCGCGACCTGTCCGACACCCTCGTCGTGTCGATCTCGCAATCGGGCGAGACGACCGAGATCGTCGAGGCGCAGGAGTGGCTACGCGGATGCGGAGCACGGACGGTGGCGATCACCAACGCGGAACGCAGCCCCCTCGCGGAGAGCGCCGATCTTGCCCTCATCACACAGGCCGGCACGGAACGCGCGGTCCCCGCGACCAAGACCCACACCGCCCAACTGGCCGCCATCGCGGTGATCGCCGACGCGCTCGGACCGGCCGACGACCCGCTCGAACCGCACCTGCGCCGTGTCCCCGCCGAGGTGGAACGGCTGCTGACCGAGCGCGACGGGGTTGAAGCAGCCGTCGCGGCCCTGGAGCGGACCGGGACCACACTGGTCAGCGGACGTGGTCTCACGTTCGGGACCGCCCTCGAAGTCGCCCTGAAGCTCGAGGAGACCTGCCTCAAGCCGGTGCGAGGCCTCTCCTACGCCGATCTACGCCACGGCCCGATCGCCGTCGTTGACGAGGACGTAACGACCTTGCTGGTCTCGGCGGACGACGGGCCGATGGCACCGGGGATGACAGAACTCGCGAGGGAGCTGCAGGCGCTCGGTGCGACCACCGTCGGACTCGGCGGCGACGAACAATTCCAGGCAGGCTGCCAGGTGGCCGTCGCCGGGCCCCGGTTACCCGAACGGATCGCACCACTCGCGCTGGTCGTGCCTGCGCAACTGATCGTCGAGGCGCTCGCTCGCCGGTCGGGCCTCAACCCGGACGCACCACGCGCCCTCTCGAAGGTGACCGACACCGACCCCGACTGAGGCAAGACCGGATCGCTGACGCACGCGCCTGCAGCTTCGCGCTGCGAGCTGAACAGCACCCGGTTCTACGTTGCTCGCCGATCACGCGACCTCGGATCAAGGCCTTCACGTTGGTGGCTGGCCTCCGAGAGAGCGCACTTCTCGG
>PWEU01000412.1 GCA_003554005.1 Nitriliruptoraceae bacterium | reverse complement strand
CGCGGGCCGCGAAGTTGGCGCGCGCCACGACGTCGCGGGGGGCGAGCTCCGCGTCCGGGTGGAGGTCGGCCATGAAGCGCCGGCCCTCGTGGTCGCGCAGCACCGCGCCGGCACCGCGCAGGGCCTCGGGAACCAGCGGGAGCGGGTCGGCGCCGGTGTCCAGGGCGGTGGGGTGGAACTGCACGAACTCCGGGTCCCGGACGCTCCCCCCGGCCCGCAGCGCCATCGCGACCCCGTCGCCGGTCGCGATCGCCGGGTTGGTGGTACGGGCGTAGAGGTGGCCGAGCCCGCCGGTGGCCAGCACCACCGCCCGGGTGGTCAGGACCTCGAGGCGTCCACCGCGTTCGATCGCGAGCCCGGTGACCCGGCCACCGTCGTGGAGCAGGTCCACGGCACGGGCGTCGGTGACCACGGTGATGTCGTCCCGGGCCTCGACCGCCGCGCGCAGCCGTGCCATCACCGCGGCTCCCGTGGCGTCACCGGCGGCGTGGACGATGCGTCGACGGCGGTGACCGGCCTCCCGGCCGAGCGACAGCGCGTCGCCGTCGCGGTCGAAGGGCACCGCCAACGCGTCGAGCCAGTTGATGCGCTCCGCCGCGCCTGCCGCGACCGCCCGTGCCACCTCGGCGTCAGACAGCCCGGCGCTGACCGCCACGGTGTCGGCGGCGTGGATCGACGGGTCGTCGTCCGCGCCGATCGCGGCCGCGATCCCGCCCTGCGCCCAGCCGCTGGCGCCGTCGCCGAGCGCTGTGCGGGTCACCAGGGTGCAGTGCCCGAGCTCCAGCGCGACGGTCAGCCCGGCCAGTCCGGACCCGACGACGACCGCCCGGTGGTCGCCGGACGCCGGTGTCGAGGTGGTCACGCGACGGCCAGCATGGCCTCGACCGCGCGGCGGGCGCGGGCGGCGGTGTCGGGATCGACGACCACCTCGTGGGTCATGGTCTCAAGCGAGGTGCGGATGTTCTGGATCGTGATCCGCTTCATGTGGGGGCACATGTTGCAGGGCCGGATGAACTCGGTTTCAGGGGCGTCCGCGGCGACGTTGTCGGCCATGGAGCACTCGGTGATCATGGCCACCGAGCTCGGCTGGTGGTCACGGACCCAGTCGTGCATCAGCTTGGTGGAACCCACCACGTCGGCGGCGGCGAGCACATCCGGTGGGCACTCCGGGTGGGCGAGCACCGCGACCCCGTCGTGCAGGGTCCGCAGTTCCTCGACCTCAGCGCCGGTGAAGCGCTCGTGGACCTCGCACGCCCCGTCGTAGATGACCACCTCGATGTCGGGGACCTGCGAGGCGACCCAGCTGCCGAGGTAGCGGTCGGGGATGAAGATGACCTTGTCCGTGCCGAGCGAGCGGACCACCTCGACGGCGTTGGAGGAGGTGCAGGTGATGTCGGAGGCGGCCTTGACCGCGGCGGAGGTGTTGACGTAGGTGATCACCGGTGCGCCGGGGTGGGCGCGGCGCAGCTGTGCGATGTCATCGGGGGTGATCGACTCCGCCAACGAGCAGCCGGCCTTCAGGTCCGGGATCAGCACGGTGCGGTCGGGGGAGAGGATCTTGGCGGTCTCGGCCATGAAGTGCACCCCGGCCATCACGATCACCGAGGCGTCGGTCTCCGCGGCCATCCGGGCGAGCTGCAGCGAGTCGCCGGCCAGGTCCGCGACCCCGTGGAAGATGTCGGGGGTCATGTAGTTGTGGGCCAGCACGATCGCGTCCCGTTCCTGCTTGAGCCGCTCGATGTCGGCGATGATCGGGCCGACGATGTGGCGCTCGATGTCGGGGAGGACCCCGGCGAGCCGGTCGGCCGGGAGGACCGGCAGGCTCGCGCGTGCGGTGGCGGTGGCGGTGGCGGACATGTGCGGCTCCCTGCAACAGTTATGCTCCCGCTGAGCATAAGTGGGAGGCTACCAACCCTTCGGTCCGGCCGCCAACGGGGAGCTCAGCGGTAGGGCTGGCCGAGTCCCGGCCGGGGCCGCTCCAGCTGGACCTCGGGGCGGTAGCGGAACAGCTGGGCCGGTCGTCCGGCGCCGGTCTGACGGGTCTCGCCGGTGCCTTCGACGAGCCCGGAGCCCAGCACCAGGCGGCGGAAGTTCTGCTTGTGCAGGCCGACGCCGGACAACGCCTCGACGGTGCGTTGGAGCTCGAGCAGGGTGAAGGGCTCAGCCACCAACTCGAACACGATCGGCCGGTAGGTGAGCTTGCCGCGGATCCGGCCGATGGCGGTCGCGAGGATCCGTCGGTGGTCGTCGCGCATGGCCTGCCCGGCGTCCGGCTCGGAGGTCGGCCGGTGGTCGTCATGGGCGCGCTCGTCGACGAGGCCGACGCCGTAGAGCAGCTCGTAGCGCTCCAGGGCCCGGATCCCATCCCAGGGGGGACCGAAGGTGATCGTGACCCGGTGACGGCGTTGGCGGTCGGTGCCCGCCCAGCTCGCCAACCTGGCCTGCAGGTCGTCCACCACCTCGGGGCTGCCATCACGGTGGTCCTCCCAGGGGAGGAACTCGTGGACGTCGGCCCAGCGGGTCCCGGGGGCCGCGGCCGTCTCGTGTACCAGGGCGAGGTAGCCGACGCTCAGCCGCCGCATCTGGTCGGCGTCCGGGGCCCGGTCGCGGTCCCCGAAGGTGTACAGCTGCTCCACGTAGCCGAGCTCCAGTTCGGTCTGCTCCCTGACGTAGCGTCGGAGCCCACGTTCGAGCGTGGCGTCGTGATCGACGTCCAACGGCCCCGACGGCAGCGCCGGCAACGTGTCCCCGTCCTCGGTGACCAGGACCCTCGGCGTCTCGTCGGTGACGGCCAGGACCACCGCGTCCAGCGAGACCGCCAGTCGCCGGCGGCTCACGCCGTGCCTCCGGCGAGGTGGTCCGCGATCCACCTGGCGATGGTCTCGTGGTCGGTCGGGGTGGCCAGCGTCCGGCGCCCCTCGGCGATCACCTCGGCGTCGATCCGGTCGCTGCGGCTGGCCATCAGGGCCTCGGCGTAGCGCGGGGTGAACTCCGGATGGCCCTGGAAGCCGAGCAGTGACCCCACGCGCAACGCCGCGATCGGGGCGTGGGTGCTGCTGGCCACCACCTCACCGCCGGGTGGCAGCTCGAGCACCTGGTCCTGATGGCTGTGGAGCAGCCGGAAACGATCGGGCAGGCCGGATGTGTGGGCACCGTTCGGCGTCACCCACGCGTCACGGACCCCGACCCCCCAGCCCGCGGTCGCTCGCTCGACCCGGCCCCCGAGGGCGTGGGCGATCAGCTGGTGACCGAAGCAGATCCCGACGGTGGGCGTCCGCTCCTGGTGGGCCCGACGCAGGAAGGCCGCCAGCTCCTGGATCCAGTCGTCGCCCGCTACGGCGTCGAGCCGGGACCCGGTGACCAGGTAGGCATCGAAGGCGTCGAGTGGTGGCAGCGGGTCGCCGCCGATGAGGGCGAACCGGGTGAGCTCGAGTGTCGGTGCGCACGCAGCGAGCAGCGCGGTGAACATGTCGGCGTAGTCACCGTCGATCCCCCGCAGATCCGGATCGGTGTGATCGCACTCGAGCAGGGCGACGCGCACGGCGGTGGCGCCCTCGGGGGCGGCTACCGCGTCGCCGTCGATCACCAGGGGCCTGCCCGTCAGCTGCCGCGACCCGGCTCCATGACCTCGTCGATCAGGCCGTACTCCAGGGCCTCGGCGGCGGTCATCCACTTGTCGCGGTCGGTGTCCTTCTGGATCGTCTCCAGCGACTGCCCGGTCCGTTCAGCCAGGATCTCGTTGATGCGTTCGCGGATCCACACGATGTTCCTGGCCTGGATCTCGATGTCCTTGGCCGTCCCCCGGGCGCCACCCAGCGGCTGGTGGATCATGATGCGGGCGTTCTCGGTCGCCGAGCGGGTCCCGGTCCCGGTGGCCAGCAGGAACGCACCGGCCGAGGCGGCCAGCCCGATGCAGCGCACGTTCACCTTGCTCTTCAGCAGCCGCACGGAGTCGTAGATCGCGAACATCCCCGTGATGATCCCACCAGGGGAGTTGATGTAGAGGGTGATGTCCTCGTCGCTGGCAGCGTCGAGAGCGAGCAGCTGCGCGACCAGGGCGTCGGCGACATCGTCCTCCAGGGGGCCCTTCAGGAACAGGATGCGCGACTCGAACAGCGTGTCGAAGGCGCGGCGTGAGCCACCCAGTAGCTTCTCGATCTCCTCGGCCACGGACCGTCCTTCTCGTCGGGATCGTGACGTCTGCCGTCACGGCGGGGATGGTAGCGATGGGTGACGGGGTGCCCGCGAGGCTGCGTCGCGGACGCTCAGCCGTTGCGGCAGGTTCGCGGGGACCGGCCGTCCAGCCGGGCTTCAGGCCTTGACCGTGCGCGGGTCGCGCAGCACACTCCCGCGACCACCGCACGCTGGTGTGCGGCGACGCGGATCCCGAGCAGATCACTGGACAGCACCGGACCACCTGGTTGCACCAGCTGCGAAGGGAGGAGGGAGTCCCGTGAGCGAGACCGAGGTCGACGTCAGGAGGGGTCGGCGATCCAGTGGGTCACGCACCCTCTCCCGCGGTCTGTCGCTGCTGAACGCGCTGGGGGAACACAACGACGGTGCGACCGTCTCCGGGCTGGCAGAGAGCACGGGGCTGGACCGGGCGGTGCTCTACCGCCTGCTCGACACCCTCGTCGCGGAGGGCTTCGTCACCCGCGACGCAGAGACGCGGCGGTACCGGCTCGGCCTGTCGATGCTGGAGCTCGGCGTCCGGGCTGCGCAGGGGCTGGAGGTCCGACGCCTGGCCGGTCCACCGCTGCGGTCGCTGTCGGATGACACGGGCGAGACCGCGTGCCTCGCGGTCCGCGATCGCGACGACCTGGTCGTCGTCGAGGTCATCGAGCCCGGCGACCGCTTCGTGCAGGTGAACTACCGGGTCGGGTTCCGGCATCCCCTGGGGGTCGCGGCCCACGGCAAGGCGCTGCTGGCCTTCCTCCCGGAGGGCGCCCGCAGTCCCGAGCTGCAGTCGGTCCGCCAACGAGGGGTCGCCTACACCCGCGATGAGCTCGAGCCCGGGGCCTCCGGTGTCGCCGCGCCGGTGTTCGACCACACCGGCAAGGCCGTGGCTGCGGTCGGTATCGTGGCCCCTACGGCCCGGCTCCCGGAGCCGGAGACCATCGCGCTGCGCGTGCTGCGGTCCGCGCGGGAGATCTCGGAGCGGCTCGGATGGCGGCCGCGGAGGGCAACCTGATCGTGAGCGACACCACCCAAGCACCAACGCCCGAGGCCCGAGCAGCGGCGACGGCCGAGCTCCTCGGGGCCCTGGTCTACGGGCAGCTGCGGGCGATCGATGCCGCGGCCCGCGTCATCGCGGTCGCTCCGGACGCTGCGACCGCCGATCGGGCTGCCGCGGTCGTCGAGTACGAGCTCGCGGCCTACCGGACGCTGCAGGCCGACCTCGCGGCCAGGGTCGACGAGCCCGAGCGCATGATGGACGCCATGAAGCCGCACTTCGACGCCTACTTCGACCGGGCGCCTCTCGACGACTGGTTCGGGACCAGCGTGTTCTTCGCGCTCGGCCTGCCGATCGCGGCCGACTTCGCCACCGCGATCGCGCCGGTCCTCGACCACGACACCGGGCAGCTCGTGGTCGAGGCCATCGCGGGTCGCGAGCAGTTCGAGTCCGCAGCGGTCGAGCAGCTCAGGGAGCAGCTCGTCGACGAGGACGGGGTCGGCCGGGCGCGACAGCTCTCGGGTGACCTCCTCGGCCGCGCCCTGACCAGCTACCAGGAGGCGATGGGCGAGACCGACGCGCTGAAGGTGCTGTTCGCCGGCGCTGCGGCGCAGGAGGGCACGTCCGCGGAGTCTCAGGTCAAGCGTCTCGCGATGGAGGTCCTGACCGGTCACCGGCGGCGGACGGTGGCGCTCGGGCTGGAAGACCTCGTGGAGGACTGAGACCTCGCGGGTGCGTCGCAGCTGCGCGGACCCTCCCCGAGTCCGTTCTGCGAGGGACCTCCGGACAGGGGCGTGGGCCCCGGGGGCGTCACCTTCCTGGCTAGCGTGAGTCGCAACGTGCTGTCGTCGATGACGGGACCACCGTGCCTACTCACCACCCCCTGCGCCCCCTGCCGCCCCAGCTACCCGAAGGGCTCCAGTACGAGGTCGCGCTGCTGGCCGGCGTCCTGGAGGACGCCCTCGCCGAGTGCGAAGGGCAGGGGTTCGTCGACAAGGTCACCTGGCTGCGCGACTCCGTGGTCCGGCTGCGGACGACCGGGAGCGGCTCGGTCGACGAACTGCTCGCCGAGGTGGGTGAGCTCGAACCGGACGTCGCGCGCAAGATCGCCTATGCCTTGACGGCACACTGTCTGCTGCTGAACATCGCTGAGGACCGTCAACGGATCAAGACCAGCCGGATGAAGGGACGCGCCGGCCAGGTCGACGGCGAGGGCATCGTCGCCGGGGTCAGCGAGGTCACCTCCCTGCTCGGCAAGTACGACACCCGCCGTCTCGTGCAACGTCTGCGGATCCACCCCGTGTTCACCGCCCACCCGACGGAGGCACGACGCCGCTCGGTCACCCGGATCCTGCGCCGGGTCGCGGCTGAGCTGAAGCGGTTCGACGAGATCGAGGTGGACGACGCCCTGATCCAGGACATCCGCCGGCGACTGGTGGAGGAGGTCACGAACCTGTGGCGCACCTCGCCCTTCCGCCCCACGCGACCCCAGCCGATCGACGAGGTGGAGCGGGTGATCGCGGTGCTCGGCCAACAGGTCTTCCAGGTGGTCGCCGACGTCTACCGTGAGGTCGACCGCGCCCTCGACCCGACCACCGTCGGCGGGCGGGAGCCGCTGACCGGCGCCTTCATGCGCTACGGCAGCTGGGTCGGCGGCGACCGGGACGGCAACCCCTTCGTGACCGCTGAGGTGACCCGCGAGACCGGGCAGCGCTACGCCGAGGAAGCGTTGCTCCGCCTGGAGGAGCACACCCGGGCCGTGGCGCTGAGCCTGAGCGCGGATCCCGCCAGCGGCGCGCCCGTGACCGCGGAGTTCGAGCAGCGTCTGGCTGACGACCGCGCGCGCTCGCCGGAGGCCGCGGCCGAGCTCGAACGGGTCGCGCCGCAACAGCCCTACCGCCACAAGCTGGAGCTGGCTGCGGACCGGCTCCACGCGACCAGGCTCGGTGGGGAGGCGGCCTACGGCGGGCCGGACGAGTTCATCGCCGAGCTCGACCTGGTGCAACGCTCGCTGCTGGACGGGGGCAACCCGCGGCTGGCCTACGGTGTGCTCCAGGACCTGAAGTGGCGGGCGGAGAGCTTCGGCTTCCCCCTCGCCTCGCTGGAGGTCCGTCAGCACGCCGCGGTCCACCGGCGGGTGCTCGAGGATCTGCGTCCCGGCACGGCCGGTGACGTGGCCGCGCTGGCGCAGCTGATCCAGGACGGGTGGCCCGAGGGCACGGAACCGAGCAGCGACGAGGCCCGCGAGGCACTGGACACGGTCCGGGCGATGTGGGACCTGCAGCAGCGCTACGGCCCGGAGGCCTGCTACCGCTACGTCATCTCCTTCACGACCACGGCGGCCGACCTCCTCGCCGTCCGTGCCCTGGTCCGGGCTGCGTTGACCGACGAGGAGTTCGCGAGCTTCCGCCTGAGCGTGGTCCCGCTGTTCGAGACCCGGGCCGATCTGCAGCGTGCGCCACAGGTCCTCGATGAGGTGCTGGCGGCGCCGGGGGAGCGGGAGCGGCTCGAGGCGGTCGGACGCGAGCTCGAGGTGATGATCGGCTACTCCGACTCGGCGAAGGACGCGGGCCTGCTCGCGGCCCACGTCGCGTTGCACCAGCTCCAGGGCCAGCTGGCCCGGTGGGCCCGCGACCAGGACATCGAGCTGACCTTCTTCCACGGTCGTGGTGGCTCGATGGGCCGGGGCGGCGGGCCGCTCAACCGGGCGATCCGGGGCCAGGGCGGAGGCTCGGTCGACGGGCGCTTCAAGGTCACCGAGCAGGGCGAGGTCATCTTCGCGCGGTACCGCTCGGTGAACACCGGACGTCGCCACCTGGAGCGCACCGTCAACGCCGTGCTGGCGCCCTCCACCCCCCACGCCGAGGAGCGGGCGTGGCGGCAGGAGGAACGCTTCGCCGACGTGGCCAGCCAGATGGCTGCCGCCAGCGAGCGCCGCTTCCGGGACCTGATCGATGCCGAGGGCTTCGCTGAGTACTTCGCCCTGGCCCCCCCCTACGACGAGATCGGGCAGCTGGCCATCGGGTCGCGTCCCGCGCACCGCACCAAGGCCCGTGACCTGTCGTCGCTGCGGGCGATCCCGTGGGTGTTCGCCTGGTCCCAGAGCCGGGTCAACCTGACCGGCTGGTACGGCGTCGGGACCGGTCTCGCCGCCGTGGGCGAGCAGGAGGGTGGTCTGGACCTGCTGCGCGCCATGCGTCGCGAGTGGCCGTTCTTCCAGCCCGTGCTGGAGATGGCCGAGATGAGCTTGGCGAAGGCCGACAAGCTGCTCGGTCGCTCCGCGCTCGAGCTCGGCAACGACCCCACGCTCACCGAGGCCATCATGGCGGAGTGGGAGCTGACCGAGGAGTGGTTGCTGAAGGTCACCGGTCAGGAGTCGCTCCTGGAGCGTCAGCCCGCGCTGCGTGCGGCGGTGTCCCTGCGTCGGCCCGACATCGACGCCCTGTCGTTGCTGCAGCTCGCGACGTTGTCGCGGCTGCGTTCGCAGGACGAGCCCGACCCCTTCGACCAGCTGGTCGTCAAGACCACGGTGGCGGGGCTGTCGGCGGGGCTGCAGAACACGGGCTGACCCCGGTTCCTGCAGCCCACGGGTCCGGACCCCGCTCCGGACCCGCCCGGTGGTCTCAGGCGCTGCGACCGATCGGGTCGTCCTGTCCCTCCCGGGGACGATCTGGGTCGGCGGTGCGCTCGGCGAGGGTCTGCTGGACCGTCAGGGAGTTGGTGACCAGTTCACCGAAGCCCTCGGGGTCGGCGATCAACCAGGAGTGGCCCGCCTCGGGGATGATGTCGCCCGGGGCGCCAGCCGCGTCGCACATGGCCAGGAAGGTCGCCTCGGGCACGACCTGGTCCTCCCCGCCCCACAGGATGGAGACCGGCAGCCCCCGTTCGGCCAGGGTGGTCAGCTCCACCCGCAGGTCGGCGTTCCGCGCGAGGTCGCCCGCGCGCCGCATCGCTCCCGGGTTGGCGAGGGCGTTGCCGACCAGGTCGCGCACCACCACCGGCAGGACCCGGCGGTAGTCCCGACGACGGAACTCCCCCGGCAGGTGCAGACCCCAGTCCCACAGCGGGCGGTCCGCCAGGCTGCGCAAGCCCTTGCGCGACTCCTTCCAAACCGAGCCGCCGATGGAGTTGACCAGCACGAGCGCGCGTACCCGGTCGGGTTGCTCCCAGGCGGTCGCCGTCGCGACCCCACCACCGAAGGAGTGCCCGACCAAGGTCACGGGGTCGCGCAGGTCGAGGGTGTCGAGGAGCTCGAGGACCCAGGTGGCCAGCCGCGGGAAGGTGTACTCGCCGTCCAGCGGGTCGCTGCGTCCGAAGCCGGGCAACGCCGGCGCGATCACCCGGGAGCCGCTGGCGGCGATCAGAGGGAAGGTCTGGGCGTAGGAGCGGGCCGTCAGGCCCCACCCGTGCAGGAACACCACGGCCGGGCCGTCACCAGCGTCCCCGTAGGCCACGGTCCTGCCGTCGATGGTCGTGCGGTGCCAACGGAGACCGCCGTCCGGTCGCGCTGGCACCTCGGCCTCCCTCGTCGCCGATGACCCGTGGGACAGCTCGGACCGCCAGGTCCCGAGT
>PWEU01000140.1 GCA_003554005.1 Nitriliruptoraceae bacterium | reverse complement strand
TTGGCGGCGGCCTTGTCGCCCATCAGGGCGATGACCTCCGCCGAAGGGCCGACGAAGGTCAGGCCCGCTGCGGTGACCGCACGGGCGAAGGTGGGATCCTCGGCCAGGAACCCGTAGCCCGGGTGGACCGCGTCGCACCCGGTCCGCGCCGCGGCGTCGAGCAACCGGTCGACGTCGAGGTAGCTGGTGGGCGCCGGAGCGGGGCCGAGGCGCACGGCCACGTCGGCGTCGCGGACGTGGGGCTCGTCGGCGTCGGCGTCGCTGTAGACCGCGACCGTGGCGAGGCCGAGCTCGCGGCAGGTCCGGATGATCCGCCGGGCGATCTCGCCACGGTTGGCGACCAGCACACGAGCGACCACGCCGTCCTCCCTCACATCCGCAGCACGCCGCGTCGCACCGCACCGACGGGTGCGTCGACGGCGGCTGCCAGGCCGAGCCCGACCACGTCACGGGTCTGGGCCGGCTCGATCAGCCCGTCGTCCCAGAGCCGTGCGGTCGCGTGGTAGGGGTGGCCCTGCTCCTCGTAGGTGGCCCGGATCGGCGCCTTGAACGCCTCCTCCTCGGTGCTGGACCAGTCGCCACCGTCGGCCTCGATCCGATCGCGCTTGACGGTGGCCAGCACCGTGGCGGCCTGCTCGCCTCCCATCACGCTGATGCGGGCGTTCGGCCACATCCACAGGAACCTCGGGTCGTAGGCCCGGCCGCACATCGCGTAGTTGCCGGCGCCGAAGGAGCCACCGATCACCACCGTCAGCTTCGGCACCCGGGCGCAGGCGACGGCGGTGACCAGCTTGGCGCCGTCCTTGGCGATCCCGCCTGCCTCGTACTCCCGGCCGACCATGAACCCGGCGATGTTCTGTAGGAACAGCAGCGGGATGCGGCGCTGGTCGCAGAGCTGGATGAAGTGGGCGCCCTTGAGCGCCGACTCCCGGAACAGGATGCCGTCGTTGGCGACGATGCCGACCGGGATCCCGTGGATGTGGGCGAACCCGGTGACCAGCGTCTCGCCGTACAGGGGCTTGAACTCGTGGAAGCGCGACCCGTCGACGATGCGGGCGATGACCTCCCGCACGGGGTAGGGCTGGCGCACGTCGCTCGGGAGGATGCCGTACAGCTCCTCGGGGTCGTAGGCCGGCGGCTCGGGCGGGCGGAGCTCGAGCTCCAGCGGTCCGGTGCCGTCCAGCGCCGCGTCGACACCGCCGGTCCTGGCCGGCAGCGTCGCGACGGCGTCGCGGGCCAGCGCCAGCGCGTGGGCATCGTCGACGGCGAGGTGGTCGACCACGCCCGAGGTGCGGGCGTGCAACTCCCCGCCACCGAGCTCCTCGGCGGTGACCTGCTCGCCGGTGGCGGCCTTCACCAGCGGTGGACCCCCCAGGAAGATCGTGCCCTGCTCGCGGACGATGATGGTCTCGTCGCTCATCGCCGGCACGTAGGCCCCACCGGCGGTGCAGGAACCGAGCACCACCGCTATCTGCCCGCAACCCAGGGCCGAGAGCTGCGCCTGGTTGCGGAAGATGCGTCCGAAGTGCTCCCGGTCGGGGAACACCTCGTCCTGCAGGGGCAGGAACGCCCCGCCGGAGTCGACGAGGTACACGCACGGCAGACGGTTGTCCCGAGCGACCTCCTGGGCGCGGAGGTGCTTCTTGACCGTCAGCGGGAAGTAGGTCCCGCCCTTGACGGTGGCATCGTTGGCGACCACCACCACCTGGCGACCGGCAACCCGGCCGACGCCGGTGATCAGCCCCGCACCCGGCGCGGCGTCGTCGTAGAGGCCGTGGGCCGCCAGGGGGGAGAGCTCGAGGAAGGGGCTGCCGGGATCCAGCAGCGCCTCGACCCGCTCCCGCGGCAGCAGCTTCCCGCGGGCGGTGTGCCGCTGTCGGGCCTCTACGGGCCCGCCGAGAGCGGCCCGGGCGTGCTGGTCGCGCAGATCGTCACGGAGCGCGAGGTGGTGGGTCCGGTTGGCCGCGAAGGAGGCGCTGGCGGGATCGACGGTGGTCGGCAGGATCGGCATGGGACGATGCTAGGCCGTGTGCGCCGGGGAACCGTCCTCTGGGCCTCAACCGGTCAGTCGCGCCTTGACCAGGGTGGAGACCCTGGCACCGTCGGCCCGTCCGGCGACCTTGGCCATCGTGGCCTTCATGACCTGGCCCATCGCCTGCGGTCCGTCGGCTCCGAGCTCCCCGATGGTCTCGTCGACGATGGCGGTCAACTCCTCCTCGTCGAGCTGGGTCGGCAGGTAGGTGGCGTACAGCTCCGCCTCCGCGAGCTCCGCGGCGGCCGAGTCGGCGCGCCCGCCGGCCTCGAAGGAGCTGGCCGCCTCCTTGCGACGCTTGACCTCGGTGGTCAGGACCTGCTGGACGACCGCGTCGTCGAGGCGGCCCTGGGGCCCGAGGCCCTCTGCGACCGCCCGGTTCTTCAGTGCCGCGACGACCATCCGCAGCGCCGAGGTGCGCTCCCGGTCCCGGGCCTTCATGGCCGCGTGGAGGTCGTCCTCGATCCGTTCGTGCAGGCTCACGGTGTCCCTCGTGTCGATACGGGGAGCCTACTGGAGCGGTCAGCGCCGGACTGGCGAAGCCCGCCCCGCGGATCGGCAGCGGGACGGGCTTCGCGGTCGCACCCGTGAGCACTCGGGCTCACGAGGTCGCCAGGGTCACGTGGCGGTGTCGGCGGCGGCGTCGGCAGCGGCTTCGGCGGTCTTCTTCGCCGAGGTACCAGCGGCCTTCACCCGGCTCTTGGCGGCCTTGGCCTGGGGCTCGGTGGCCTCCACGGTCTCCTCGGCAGCACCCTTGGCCGCGGTGACGGTGCCCTTGGCCTTGCCGGTCGTCTCTTCCGCGCCCTTGCGGGCCGTGGTGGCCGTGCCCTTGGCCTGCGACACGGTCGCGTCGACGCCCTTGCGGGCGGTGGTGACGGTGCCCTTGGCACGTGACACCGTCCCATCGACGGCCTTGTGAGCCGTTGTCGCCGTCGCCTTGGCCTGGGTCGTCACGGTCTCGGCCTGCTTGGTCGCGGTCTCGACCGCGACGTCGGCGGTCTTGGTCACCGAGGTGACCGCGCCGCGCAGCTGGCTGCGGGCGTTGTCCGCCTGGTCCAGCAGCTTGCTGAGCCGCTCGTCCTTGCGGACGTCGTCAGCGATCTTGCGGCCCTCCTTGGCCTTGGTGTCGAACCGCTGCTCGAAGGTCTCGAGGTAGCGCTCCGCTTCCTTGGTCAGGCGCTGGCGGAGCTCGCCGATCGTCTCCTCGAGCCGCTCGGGGACCTCGCGCACACCCTTCAGCTTCTCCGGTGCCTCGCCGGCCTCGGACCGCAGGTGCTCGAGGCGGGTCGGCAGGCCCTTGGCCAGTTCGACGACGTCGCCGACCAGTCCGGCGGTCGCGTAACCCGCGTCCTCGAGGACGGTCTTCAGCTCACGCTCGGTCAGCCGGGGCGATGGTGCCGTCGCTGGCTTCTTCGGGGCGGTCTTCTTGGCGGTGGTCTTCTTCGCCGCGGTCTTCTTCGTCGCCCGGGGGGCGGTCTTCTTCGCGGCGGTCTTCTTCGTGGTCTTCTTGGCGGTGGTGGTCGCGGCCATCATGGCCTCCTGGGTATCGGTCGATGCTGGGCCCGTGGTGGCGTCCGGAGAGGGGACCGCGCGGGAGCCGGGTCGGTTCGCCATCTGGGCGCACCCACCGTGGGTGCGGTCCCCTCGCCGGACGCCACATCCGGCTGGTCTGCTAACGATAGTACGCGATAGGTGCTAACTCCCGCAAGCATACGTGGATGAACGGACGGCCCCGGCCGATGAAGGCCACGATGGGGTGGACTCGGCGCGCAGCTGCGCGCGCTCGAGCAAGCGCAGGTGTGCGCGGGCGCTCAGCCCTCCAGGGCGGCCGCGTGCAACGCCAGTTCCGCATCCAGGACCTGCTGGACCGGTCCCAGCCGCAGATCGAAGGCCCGGGTGGCGCGTCGCAGCACGGTGTCCCACCACGCCGGTGCGGCCTGTCGTAGCTCTCCGGACACCAGCAGGTCCGCGACCGATCCCAGGGGGCGCTGTTCGCTGGCGGCACCGACGATGCGGTACCCGCGGTCACGTGCCGGTCCGGTGTCCGCCGGCAGCAGGTCCGGATGCCCGAGGGTGACGGTGACCTCGGCTCCATCGGGGATCGGGGGGAGCGCCATCGCCCATCCGGGCCCGTCGACCGGTAGCCGCAGCAGGATCGCATCAGCCGGCAGCGACCGAGGCCTGGTGAGCACGCGCACCTCTTGGGGATGGAGGGATCGGGCGGGGGTCGCATCCTCGCACCCGGCCGTGCGCGAGTCACGCACCCTCGTCGGTGGGCGTAGCCTCCCGCGCCAGGGACCGGCTCGGACGGTGTCGGATCACAGGCGATGACGGAACGGACGGTGGTGATGCAGGTCACGGTGCTGGGAGCCGGGGGCACCGTCGGGCGCCGGATCGGCAGCCTGCTCGACGCCGACCAGGTGCCATGGCGCCGGTTGGACGCGGCTGCCGGGGACGTCGACCTCGAGGTCAGCCAGGTGCTGATCGGGGCGGCGGGTGGCGATCTGGAGGGCACCCGTCGAGCCGTCACGGCGGCGCTGCAGAGCGGTATCGATGTGGTCGATGTGGATCGCGAGGCCGGCCACCTGCGCTGGTTGCATGCGCTCGCGGCCGACGTCGGCACCAGCAGCGGCGCTCGGCTCGTCGGTGGCGCCGGCCTGCGCTGGGCGGTCGGGGACCTGCTGGCCGGGGTCGCCGCCGAGCAGGTCCCCGAGCCGGTCACGGTCCACGTCGCCTACACCGCCGGCGGCGGTCGTCGTCACCTGACGCCCGGTGAGCGTCGCGCGGAGCTCGCGGCCCTGGGGCAGGACGATGGTGCACTGGTGGAGGGCCGGCCGGTGCCGGAGCCACCCGGTGGCCGCCGCCGCCTGGCCTGGTTCCCGCGCCCGGTCGGGCCGTCCCACGCCGCGGCCGTGCCCGCAGGTGAGGTGATCACGGTGCCCCGGCACCTGCCCGGCGTGCGCACGGTCCACAGCTACGAGGCGATGGCCGGGTGGCGGGCGGAGCTCCTGCAGGCTCGGGCCAACCTGGCGCGCACCGACCGAGGTCGTCGCTGGATGGAACGCCGGCTCGCCACCGATCGGCGTCCGGCCCGTCCGGCCCGTCCGGCCGAGCTGGCCGCGGAGCGGTGGGGCTGTGTCGCCGAGGTGGTGGGGGGCAGAACGCTCGGGCGTGCCTGGGCCTACGGCCACGATCCCGTCGAGGTGACGGCGCGACTGGCCGTCGCCTTCGGCCTGCGGCTGGCCACCGGCACGCTCGCTCCTGCTGGAGGTGGCCCCCTCGCCCCCAGTGAGCTCGTTGCGCCCGGGCTCCTCCTGGACGAGCTGGCCGACACCGGCACGTTGCGGTGGTCGCGCTCACACACCATCCTCGAGGACCGCTGAGCTGCCGGTGGCGTCCGCGACTCTCGACTACGGTCGGACCCACGGCGTCACATCGCCCGGGGCTGCGCCGAGCACCCCTGGCAGGAGGACCCCGTGGCAGGCCGGCAGGCACCGACCGGGCCAGACGGCGCTTCGACGCCCGACGACCGGGCTTACCGACGAACTGGAGGACGTTTCCATGGCCGGAACACCGCAGGCAGCCGCTGATCGTCTCGACGAGTCGCGGGCACAGCTGCTCGAGCGCATGGAGGAGGCCAGGGAGGGGCTCGCCGCGCGCGCCAAGACGGGAAGCGCTGAGCTGGCGACCTGGGCCAAGGACACCGGTGCGGATCTCGCAGAACGGGCCGGCCCGGTGATCGCCGAGCGGAGCGAGCAGGCCAGGGACGATCTGGCGCGTCGCTGGCACGAGCTCGAGGAGGAGCTTCCCGTCGAGATGGAGACCGTGGTCCCGCAGCTCGAGCGCGGCCTGTGGCAGGTGGTGCGGGCGGCGCTGGGGGTGCTCCTGCTGCTCCCGAAGCTGCTGGTGCGGGGGCTCGGGAGCCTCGGCAGCCTCGCGGACGACGTCAGCGAGCGCGGGCTGGTCGCCGGGGAGCGGGCGCGTGAGGTCGCGGCGGCCGTGCCACCGTCCAAGCGCGAGCGTCGCCGCCGGTGCCTGCGCACCGCGGCCTGGACCGGTGCCGGTTTCGGCGTCGGCCTGTGCGTCGGCTGGCTGGTCGGACGTCGCCAGGAGGAGATGGTGACCTACGAGCCAGCGGAGCTCGGCTCGCACCTGGAGACCGCGCCGGTCCCGCCCGGCCCGGTCGCCGCGCCGCTCGACACCACCGAGGAACCGCCCACGGTCCTCGAGGAGGTGGCCGAGGCCGACGCCGGTGACGACGCCGGTGACGACGCCGGTGACGACGAGGAAGCGACCGGGGACGGGGAGCCGCGGTGACCGAGGAGCTGCTCGGCGACGAGCAGCTCACCGGCCAGGTCGTCGGCACCTACGTCTCCGACCCCGTGACCGGGTTCGGCGTGATCGAGTTGGAGCTCGACAAGGGCGATGGTGCGCGCTGCGTCGGGCCGCTGGCGAGCCTGGTCGAGGGGGACACCGTCCGGGTCGTGGGCCGGTGGACCAGCCACCCGCGCTACGGCCCCACCTTCGACGCGCTGCTGTACGAGCACCTGGTGCCGAGCACCGCGGAGGGGATGGCCAGTTTCCTCGCGGGTGAGCGGTTCGCGGCCGTGCCGGAGCTCGCCCGCCCCCGGGTGCTGACCACCTTCGGTGCCGGCACGGGGAGGGTGCTCGACCACCAGCCCGAACGCCTGACCGAGGAGGCCGGCCTCGACGCCGCTGACGCGGCCGAGCTCCTGCGGGCCTGGGCCGGCGGGCGGGCACTCGCGGACCTGGTCCGGCTCGTCACGCCCGTGCGGTGGCCCCGGGACGTGGTGACCAGCGTCCACGCGCGGTTCGGCCCGGAGGTGATCGAGCTGGCCCGCACCGACCCCTACGTGCTGCTGGAGGCCGAGCGGGCCCGGTTCGCCCACGTCGACGCGCTCGCGCGCCACCTCGGTGTCGACGCCGGCGATCCCGCCCGGCTGGCCGCAGGCGCCCGGGCGGCGGTGGACGCCGCCCGCCAGCGTGATGGCCACGAGCACCTGCCACGACGCGCAGCCGTCGACGCGGCCGCCCAACTGCTCGGTGTCGACCGCATCCTGGCGGCCGACGGGCTCGAGCGGGCGGTGGCCGCCGGCGCGCTGGTGAGCGAGGATCTGGCGGGGGAGGAGGTGGTCACCACCCCGGCGGCCCGGAGGAGCGAGGTGCGGTTGGCCGCCGATCTGCAGCGGGTGGTCACCGCCAGCCCCACGCGGCTCGCCCACCTCGCCGAGGGTCTGGAGCTGTCCGGCGAGCTGACCGACGGGCAACGCGCCGCGGTGCTGGCCGCTTTCCGCTCGCCGGTGTCGGTGCTGACCGGGGGACCGGGCACCGGCAAGACCCGCACCGTCGAGGAGATCGTGCGCCACGCCGAGGCGGCGGACCACGCCGTCGCGCTGTGCGCGCCGACGGGCCGCGCGGCCAAGCGTCTGGAGGAGCTCGTCGGGCGACCCGCGACGACCGTGCACCGGCTGCTGGAGGCCCGTCCCGACGGCGAGGGCGGGTTCGTGTTCCGCTACGGGCGCGCCGAGCAGGTGCCCTTCGACCTGGTCATCGTGGACGAGGTGTCGATGTGCGACACCTGGCTCGCCGGTCAGCTGGTCGCCGCCGTCGAGGACGGCGCCCACCTGGTGTTGGTCGGCGATCCCGATCAGCTGCCCTCGGTTGGGCCCGGCGACGTCCTGCGCGACATCGTCGCGGCCGGGGTGGTGGAGGTGACCGCCCTGACCGAGATCCACCGGCAGGCGGCCGGCAGCCGGATCGTCACCCTGGCCCGGGAGGTGCTGACCGGCAGCATCGGTGCGCTGCCCGCGGTGGACGGCGACGTGTTCCTCGCCGAGGAGCGTGACCGCCGTCGGATCGTGCCCCGCGTGGTCCAGGCCGTGGCCGAGCGCGTGCCGGCCCACCTCGGCGTCGATCCCGGCGACGTCCAGGTGCTCGCTCCCGTCTACCGTGGCCCGGCCGGGGTGGACGCGTTGAACGCGGGGCTCAAGGCCGCGCTGAACCCGGGGGACGGGCGAGCTGAGGTCGCGGGGTTCCACGTCGGGGACCGGGTCCTGCAGACCCGCAACGACCCCGAGCTCGACGTCGCCAACGGCGATGTCGGCACCGTGGTCGACCTGGACCGACGTCGGGGTGAGCTGCGGGTCGCCTTCCCCCGGGGAGAGGTCACCGTGGACCGCCGGGCGGCGGCGAACCTGACCGCGGCCTGGGCCGTGACGGTCCACAAGTCCCAGGGCGGGGAGTGGCCCGTGGTGATCCTGGTCGTCGATCGTTCGCACCGCGGCATGCTGTGGCGCAACCTGGTCTACACCGGCATCACCCGGGCACGCCGCGCCCTGATCGTGGTCGGTCAGCTCGAGGCGCTGCGCGGGGCGGCCCGGCAGGACCGGCCCCGTGATCGCCGCCCCGGCCTGGCGCACAGGTTGCGGGAGCTCGCCGGGGCCGCGCGAGTCGCGTCCTGAGTCCCCTCAGGCCGGGGGAGCGGGCGGCTCGTCGGTGAGCTGCAGGATCGGCGCGTCGGCGGTGTCGGGCCGGTCCGCCTCGGGCAGGATCGCCGCGTCGGGGATCATCGCCCAGGCGTGGCCGAAGCGGCCCAGGTAGGCGAACAGACCGCCGCCGTCGTTCTGGACGGTCTGTCCGTTCAGCCAGCGTGCCTCGGGTAGGCACACCAGCGCGACCGCCTCCGAGGCGTCCTGCGGGGTGGCGGCGGGGCGCAGCGGATGGGTCTGCTCTTCCGCCGCCTTCAGCTTGTCGTGGTATGGGCCGGCCATGAGCCGGATCGACTCGGTGTCGATGTAGCCGGGCAGGACGCCCCCCGCCGTCACCCCCAGGGGGCCGAGCTCGCAGGCCAGGTAGCGCACCAAGGTCTCGAGGGAGGACTTCGCGGCCGCCAGCAGGCCGTGCCCCGGGATGTAGCCGACGGTGTCGGCACCGCTGATCGCCACGATCCGGCCCCCGCGGGGCTGCAGCAGTGGGAAGGCGAGCTGCACGGTGAGCAGGAAGTGCCGGACCGTGATGGCGAGGGTCTTGTCGATCTGGTGCGGCTTCAGCTCCAGCAGCGGCTTGAACGCGGTCGCGGCCGCGTTGGCGATCACCACGTCCAGTTCATCGCCTCGCTCCGACAGCCGCGCGAACAGGGCGCGCACGCTGTCCTCCTCGAGCAGGTCGAGGGGTTCGGCCCGCGCCCCGGGGGTCAGCGCCTCGCAGCGGGCGACGACCTGGGCCGCCTCGTCGGCTCGCTGCCGGTAGGTGATGATGACCTCGGCCCCCATCCCGGCGAGCCGCTCCGCGGTGGCGGCTCCCAGTCCCCGGGAGCCGCCGGTGATCAGGATCCGCTGGCCCGCGAGGACCGCATCGCTGGTCGCACCCATGGTGTTCCGCTCCCTGCCTGCGAGCTCGGCACGGCGCAGGCGTGGGCAGCCTGCCACAGGCGGCTGAGGGGACCGGCACCCACGGGGCGGCGGCCGTCGGGTGCCGCGACCTCAGGAGGCCAGGCCGGGGTCACGATCGGCGCGCTGGAGTTCGAGCTCGGCCAGGTCGATCAGGTCGATCCACTCGGGGAGCAACAGGCGCAGCGTCGCGGCCGTGACACCGCGTCGCAGCAGGCGGCGGACCACGCGGGAACGGCGTTGTCCGGGGTCGACGAGGACCTCTCCACCGTCCGGCATCGGGATCGCGACCTGGTCACCCGGTGGTTCGACCATCAGATACATCCGAGCCCTCCGGTCCGTCCATCAGCACCCTGCTGGTGGCTCGCCAACCTCGTATCTCTCCATCGGCAGGACCGCCCAGGGCCTTGAT
>PWEU01000324.1 GCA_003554005.1 Nitriliruptoraceae bacterium | reverse complement strand
GCTGCGCGGTACGGCGTTCGACATCGGGATCCCACGGCCCTCGGACCCAGACCTGGAGGCATGTCCCCGAAGTGCGCGACACGGTGACCGTGTCAGCTCGGTCGCACGCGCGAGGCGCCCGATGATCCATGGGGCCGGTGGCTCGCGTTCGTTGGCGCACCGACTGATGGTGGTCAGGCGAGGCGTACCTCACATGGTCGGGCGAGGTCGACCACGGTCATCCCGCGCGCAGCGAGCTCCTCGGCGATGTACCCGCCCAAGCGGATGGCCTGGCTCGTCTTCGTCGTCACCGTGGTGGCCTACCAGTGGGAGGTTCCCGGAAGCTCGCACCGGCGCGCTCCGACCGGGAGACACGGGGCCAGAGCGAGCAGCGCTGCGTGGCGGCAGAGGGCCGTCGGCGCTGGCTCGTGATCTCGAGTGGTCGCGCAGCAGACCCTGGCGCCACGCCGAGGTGAGTGCTCCACCCCGGCCAGGGCCGACCGTCTCCCCGGTCGTCGCCCGGACGATCGGAGGATGGCCGTGCCCACTCCGGCTCAGACGAGCGCGCGGACGAGGACGACGAGCGCCACCGGGAGCAGGACGATGCCCGTCACCAGCAGGCCGATGTCGAGCACCAGGATCGGCAGACCGGCACGGCCGAGGCGGTGCCGGGCGAGACGCCGGACGGCCGAGGTCCAGCGCCAGTCCCGTAAGGAACGCACGAGGTACCAGCGATCCGACCACACGACGGGATGCCGCCGGGTCCGACCGGTCCTACGGTCGGCATGGCGCTGGAAGCGCCGCGCCAGGGGTTAGGCGGCCACCAGCGCCAGCCAGCCCGACACCAGCCGCGCCGCCGGGGCGAGGACCAGCAGCACCTCAGGCGACCGAGCCAGCTCACGAGCATCGGTCGCCGAGGCGATCGTCGGCGTCTCCAGGTCCCCCGCATCGTCGAGGCTGCCGGACAGGGCGAGGACGATCAGCGCCACCCAGAGCAGGGTCCAGACCGAACGCCGGAGCAGCCACAACGCCGACACGACCGCGGCATCGACGCTCCCGGCTCGCATGACGGTGGCGGGCTCGGGCATGCCCTGGCCGTCGGTCGTCTCCTCCACCGTCCACCTCGCTGCATCCCGGGAACGAAGCTCCGTGCGGAGGAGGGTCCCGGCAGACCGTCACAGCGCCCGATGCACCGCCAGCGCCGGACCATAGCCCGCACGCGCCGAGGCCAGCCCGCCGGGCCGGCCCTCCGGTCCCAGGCGGGCTTCGACATCGCTGCTCCGACGTCGACGGTGTCCGAGGCTGTCGCGGGCCGTGGCCACACCGCCCCGCTTCCGGCTACCGTACGCGCCGGCTAGCGCGCTTCGCGCCCTACCCGGACCTCCATCGCGCATCGGCGTGGTATGGGCCGCACACACGGAGCGACGTCTTGGCACCGCAAGGCGACCCGAACCCTCGCGCCTGGGCGTTGGTCGCTGTAGGTGTGGCACTGGCCGGGATCGGCGGTCTGGTGCTGGTGCGTCCTCCGGCGGCGCTCGGCCCGGTGCTGGGCTTGGCGCTGTCGCTCGCAGCCGCGAGCCAGTTCCTCGCGGCGCGCCGGATCCGGTCGCCCCGCACGGTCGCCGGGGTGGTGTGGGTGATCGCCGCTGCGGTGGCCCTCGGCTCGTCCGGCTCGGCCACGAACCGGTTGGCCTGGCTGCTCGGTGGTGCGCTCATCGCCGGCGGCGTGGTCGAGCTGGTGATGAGCGCACGGCTGCCCCGGTCCTCGAACCTGCGGTTCGCCGCCGCCGCTGGTGCGCTCACCCATCTGCTGTTCGCCGCGACCGTCCTGCTGTGGCCCTCGATCTCGGCCTTCACCCTCGGCGTGGCCGTGAGCATCTGGCTGGTGCTGTTCGGCACCCGGATCGTGATCCACGGCGTCGACCGGCTCCGGCATCGCGACCAGCCCCACCTGGTGGCCGCCGCCGGCTGGTCACCGAGGGTGCGGGTCGTCGGGAGCCTGGCGACGCTGCTGGTCGCAGCCGTGGCCGCCAGCGCTGCCGTGCTGATCGACAGCGACAACACTCCGGAGCCGGGCGCGTTCTACGCGTCCCCGACCACGTTCACCGCCACCCCGGGCACGCTGCTGCGCCGCGAGGTGATCGACCCGTTCGTCGACGGTGCCACGACCTACCGGGTCCTGTACACCAGCCATGACCATGAGGGCACCCCGGCGACCGCCAGCGGCCTCGTGATCGTGCCCGACGACGGCGAGGTGCCCGACGGGGGCCGCCCGGTCCTGGCCTTCACCCCCGGGACGATCGGGGTCGCACGCTCCTGCGCCCCGTCACTGCTCGACGGTGGCTACGCGGAACAGATGTGGGGGCTCGAGGCCTTCGTCGACGCCGGCTGGATCGTGGCCGCACCCGACTACGTGGGCCTGGGCAGCGAGGGCGACCACCCCTACCTCGTCGGCCAGGCGGCAGCGGACAACACCCTCGACGCGGTCCGCGCCGCGATCGGCCTCGCCCCGGCTGAGGCATCGTCACGCTTCGCCGTGGCCGGCCACTCCCAGGGCGGGCACGCCGCGATGTTCACGGGACAGCGCCCCCCCACCTACGCCCCCGAGCTGGACCTCGTGGGGGTCGCCGCGCTCGCCCCCGCCTCCGAGCTGGCGGCGTTCATCGAAGCCAACGACGGCACGACCTTCGGCAACCTGCTCGGCGCCTACGCCGTCGTGGCATGGGACCGTGCCTTCGACGACATCGACGCCACCGAGATCGTCGACCCTGCGGTCCTGCCGATCGTGGAGCGCCTCGCCGACTCGTGCGTGGCCACCGGCCCCGAAGCCATCGCGCTGCTCACCGACGCCGAGCTGCTCCAGCTCGGCTTCCTCGTCGCCCCGATCTGGCAGACCGAACCGTGGGCCAGCCACATCGCCGAGAACACCCCCGGCGCCGAGCCCATCGACGCACCGCTGCTGATCGTGCAGGGCACCGAGGACGTGTTGATCCGTCCCGACATCCAACGCCGGTTCGTCGCCCGCCTGTGCGACGCCGGCCAGCAGCTCGAGTACCGCGAGTTCACCGACGTCGGCCACCTCGGCGTCGACGACACCGCTGACGACTACGTCGTCGAGTGGCTCACCGACCGCCTCACCAGCCCCCCGACCATCGACACCTGCGGCAGCGACTGACCCGACCCGGTCCGTCCGACCGTCCACGCAGGATCCCGAAGGAGGATCCCCAATGTCCAAGATCAAGAACACCTTCTCCTTAGCCGGCTCGTCCTGGGCCGTTCTCAAGGCGGACAAGGCCCTGCTCGTGCTCCCGCTGCTGTCCGGGATCGCGTCCATCATCGTGGCGCTGTCGTTCCTGTTCCCCCTGTTCCTCACCGGCGGGACGACCGAGGACCCGACCCCGCTGACCTACGTCGTGCTGTTCGCGATGTACATCGCGCTCGCCTTCGTCACGATCTTCTTCAACACCGCCCTGGGGGCCGGCGCCTACGAACGGCTGCGCGGCGGCGACCCCACCCTCGCCAGCGCCCTGGGAGGAGCGGCCGCCAAGCTCGGACGCATCCTGCCCTGGGCGATCGCCTCCGCCACCGTGTCGATCCTGCTCCAGGCGATCCAGCAGCGCGGCGGTGCCGCCGGCCGGGGTGTCGCCGGGGCCGCGGGGCTGGCCTGGTCGATGGTCACCTTCCTCGTGATCCCCGTGTACGTGATCGAGGACATCGGGGTCGTCGCGGCCGTCAAGCGCTCGGGTGCGCTGTTCAAGCAGACCTGGGGCGAGAACGTGACCGCACGCGTCGGGTTCGGCCTGGTCGGCTTCCTCCTCGCGCTGCCCGCCCTGCTGTTCGTGGTCGCGGGCTTCGCGCTCGGCAGCATCGGGGCCGGGATCGGCATCAGCCTCGCCGTGCTGTGGGTGATCGCGGTCACCATGGTCATGGCCGCCCTCAGCAGCATCTTCCAGACCGCGCTCTACCTGCATGCGACCGAGCAGAGCCAACCTGGCGGCTACTTCGAGCCGGCCCAGTTCCAGCAGGCGTTCGCTCCGAAGGGAGCAACGGCCGCGTGACGCCAGCCGTCCGGGCTGATCCCTGCGGACGACCGCCAGCCGATCGTCACGGCGGACCCATACGGACACCCGGACGGACTCGTTGCTGCTAGCGGAAGCTGCCTCCGGTACCGGTACCTCGCCACTGCTCCCACCAGTCAGGCGGTGGCTGGTTCGGTGGCACAACGGGGCATGCCGTAGGAGCGGGAGGTAGAAGCGTGGACCGACGCTGGTCGCTCGTCGCGGGAGGGCTGGCGGCTACGGGGTTGGTCCTGTTGCTGGTCGTCGCGGCAGGTCCCCTACGGGGAGGCAGCGAGGAGCCGGCACCCGAGCCGCCCCCCACCGAGGAGCCGGCGGAGCCGGAGGCGCTGGAGAGCTTCCGGCTGGGCGCGCCCGAGGACTGCGGCACCAACCCCTTCTGCCTCGACGGCCTGGCCCGCACCTACGGCATCGACGTGACCGACCTCCTCGCGCCGCTGGAGCCGGGCGAGCCGGTCGTCGCTGCCCTGCGTGACGGCGCGGTCGAGGTAGGCGTGCTGTTCACCTCCGACCCGCTGCTGACCGATGACGACCTGGTGGTGCTCGACGACGACCGTGGGATGCTGGCAGCCGAGAACGTGGTGCCCTACGCCCGGGCCGACCTGGTCGAGCAGCGCGGTGAGGGCCTGCGGCTCGCCGTCGATCGCCTCAGCGAGGAGCTGACGACCGAGGTGGTCTCCACCCTTGTCACCGAGCTCCGAGCCGGCACACCCGCCGACGCCGCCGCTGCCGAGCAGGTCGCAGCGCTGTCCCTCGACAGCGTCGAGGTGGCAGACGGCGAGCCGGTGCGCATCGGCGCGTCGGCCTTCGATGAGGACCGGGTCATCGCCCCCCTGTACGCGGAGGGGCTGCGTGCGCAGGGCGTCGACGCGGCAGTCATGGAGCTCGACGGGTTCCGTGCGCTGGAGGTGGCCTCCATCCTGGATCGCGAGATCGCCCTCGCCGTCGACTACGCCGGCTCACTGCTGGAGTTCCTGGACGGGTTCGCCTCCCTCGCCAGCCCCGACACCGACGTGACGGTCACCGCACTGCGGGACCTGGTCGAGGTCGCCGGCTACGAGGTGTTCGCACCGGCGCCTGCCACCTCGGCGAACGCCTTCGTGGTCACCGCCGAGACCGCGGAGCGGTACGGGCTGGCGTCGCTGTCCGACCTCATCGATGCGGCCCCGCCGGCTGCACCCGCCCCGCCACCCGGCGAGCGACCCACCGTGGACGAACCGCTGGTGCTGCTCGGTGACGATGCACTGCGGGTCGGGGACACCGGCCCCGAGGTCCGGCAGCTCCAGGAGCTGTTGGTCGCGGCCGGCTACCCACCCGGTCCGCTCAACGGCATCTTCGAGGAACCGACCCGCCGTGCCGTCGCCGCGTTCCAGACCGACGCCGGCCTGCCCCCGAACGGGGTCGCCGGCCCGCAGACGATCGCCGCCCTCGAGGAGGCCATCGCCGCCGGGACCGACTCCTCGGGGGGTGGCGCCACACCGCCCGACCCGACCCCGAACCGCCCGGCCCCCGACGGTGCGGTCATCCACCTCACCTTCGACGATGGCCCGAACAGCACCTACACACCGCAGATCCTCGACCTGCTGGCCCGCTACGACGCGCAGGCGGTGTTCTTCGCCATCGGCCAGCAGATCGGGGGCGGTCGCGCCGTCGTGGACCGGCTGGTCGCCGACGGACACCGGATGGGCAACCACTCCTGGAGCCCCCCCTCCCTGGCAGAGCTATCGCGACCGGCCTTCGACCAGGAGATCGGGCGGACCCAGGAGGCCATCGCAGCGGCGACCGGCGCTCCGGCCAGCTGCCTTCGGCCGCCGTACGGCGCGATGAGCAGCCAGACCCGCCCCTGGGCCGCCGAGGCCGGACTCGACATCGTGCTCTGGGACATCGACCCGCAGGACTGGGCCCGACCCGGCGTCGACGCCATCGTGGGCAGCGTGGTCGACTACGCGCGACCCGGCGACGTGGTCCTGTTCCACGACGGCGGCGGTAACCGCGACCAGACCGTCGCTGCACTGGAGCAGATCCTGGCGCAGCTGTCCGACCGAGGGTTCGCCTTCACTGTCGCGCCCGGCTGCTGAGGCCGGCCACAAGGGTGGATCCACACGGTCCACGGTGGGCAGGTCTTGGCATGACCTGGGTTCGGGGTGCGGACCGTCGGGTGCTGGCTGCAACCAGCGACCGTCACGTTCGGTCAGGCCGGTGTCACGTGAGCTGAGCGGCGATCCAGTCCGCCAGCGCGCGGCGGCGCACCGTGAGCACATCCGTCACCTCGTCCCAGATCTCCGCGAGCTCGGCGAAGCGGCTGAGCGCAGCGCGGCGAAGCTCCCGGCTGAGCTCGCCCTGTCGGGCGCGACGCTCGACAGCGCTGGCGAACTCCATGGAGGTCCACGCCGACGTGACGATGTGGGGGTCCTCTTCCAGGAGCGAGGGCATCCTCTGGGTCTCCGTCTCGGCCACGACCAGTGGCACCAACGCCGAGGTGTCCCAGTACCTCACAGGCGGTCTTGCCGGTCCTCGTCCGTCGCGCGGCGGAGATCGGATGACAGCTCGAGCGGTGCCTGGTGGAGCACCCTCGAGGTGTTGGTCGTCCCGGGGCGAGCGATCCCCGCCTGCACGAGCCGTTGCCGCTGCTCCTCGACAGGCGAGGTGGATGCGTCGCCGATTCCGGTCAGGCGCGCCACGGGCCGCCCGCGATCGAGGACCTGCACCTCGCCGCCGCGGCGCACCTCGCGCAGGTACTTCGAGAGGTGCGCCTTCAACTCAGAGACCGAGACCGTTGCCATCTGACCGGAGTGGTCGTGATGAGCCAACCTGTCCCGTCACTTCCGCCGCGCCGGCCGCCGACGGGGCCCCTGTCGCGGCGGTCGGGATCACCCTCCTGCAGAGGTGCATCTGTGCATCACGATGCAAGATGCGTCAAGGGGAGACCGCTCTGGAGCGTTACCCACACCCGGGTGCCGCCATCACGATCATGACGGGTAGCGAACCCGTCCCCTGCGCTACCCGCTCAGCAGGGGATGCGTGAAGCCCTTCACCGCAAGGCAAGGAGCGACGGAGCCGGGTCGGACACCGGCCGGACAGCCGTGGACGCACGCCCCAGTTGGCCGCGGGCGAGCCCGCGGAACCGACTTCGGGTGCCGATCTGCTGCGGTGATCGAGCACACAACGAATGCGCCGCACGTTCTGCGCCGTCGCTGAACATACCCCCGCGATGGCATACACCGGGTGGTGTACGATGGTGTCCGAGCTTGGAGGACGGCATGTCGCGGACGCGAACCAACATCGAACTCGACGATGACATCGTCGCGGCAGCGATGCGGCTGTACGGAACCCGGAGCAAGAAGGAGACGGTCGATCTCGCGCTGCGTCGGCTCGTCGGATCGCGGCTTGGCACCGAGGAGGCGCTCGCGCTCGAGGGTTCCGGGTGGGAGGGGGACCTCGACCAGATGCGTGATGACGCACCTCCAGACTCCGCGTGATGGTCCTGGTCGATACCTCGGCGTGGGTCGAGTACCTCCGCGGCACGGGAAGCCCGTACAACAGTTGGATCCGTGATGCCATCCGGGCGGAGACGCCGCTTGTGTGGACCGAACCGATCCTCTACGAGCTCACCGCCGGTGCTGGCAGCCCACGACGGGTCGAGGAACTGCGCGCCTTGCTCCTGCGCGGGCCGATGGTCGCGGTGGACGGATTACAGGACTGGGAGGATGCCGCGCAGCTGTACCGCTCTGCCCGCTCCGAAGGACTCACCGTTCGTTCCAGCATCGACTGCCTGATCGCCGCTGTGGCGCTTCGAACGGGTAGCCCGGTGCTCGCGCTGGATCGCGACTTCGAAGCCCTCGCCCGAATCTCCGACCTCGTCCTCGAGCCCCCGCAGCCGCAGTGATTTCGGGCTCCCGTCGCGGAGGCTGCCGCCGCCCTGAACTGCGGGGCTGCCCCGGAGCCGTCGCGAAGCACCCGTGGTTCACTCCAGCATGGCCCTGATCCGACTGTCGAAGAGGACGCCATGACGTCTCCGCTTGTTCGGATGCGGCAGGTCCTCCGCTGGATGGTGGTCGTCGCACTGGCCGTCGGGACCCTCTGGTTCACGCTGTCCGGTGGCCGCGACCTGCTCGTGGGACTCGCGCTCTGGTCACTCATCGCGGTACCGCTGGTAGCCGCTGGGATCTACGCCGCGAAACACGACTGGGACATCGGACGGTTCCTCGGAGGGGGCGACCCCTACGAAGGACACGGACCGGACTGACCGACACCACTGCTGGCTTCTGCCGCCGCGCACCACACCGTACGGATCACGCCACCGCCCCAGAGCGCTCACCTCGTCGCAACCGACAGGTCCGCAGAACCGATCCCCTGAGCGACACGCGACGTCCCCGAACCACCACGTCCGTACCCCCCAGCCGCCGCCAGACCCGTGACTAGGTGCTTGGACCGCTTCCGTGCTCGCTGATCGGTAACGGCCGGACCCGAACCCGCCGCTCTTCCACGACCACGATGGCGCCGCCCTGCAGGTCCGACTCGACCGAGGCGAGGTTGGCCAACAGCAGCGCCGCCTGCTCCCGAGGCCGCCGGCCGGTCTGCCGGTGGAACAGCACCACTGAGGGCTTCGCCGCCTGCCGCGAGGCCAGCAGGTCCCCGAAGTCCGTGTCCGCTGCCAGGACCACCCGCTCCTCCCGGGCAGCGTGCTCGAGGATGTCCACATCCGGGGCGGTCAGGGGAAGCACCTCACCGACGTGGACCGCATCATGGCCGGCTTCGCGCAGCACCCCCACGACGACCGGCGGGGCCTGCTCGCGTCGACCAGGATCCTCATCCCACCGGACGCAGTGGCAGCTCACGCTCACGGACCGCCTCGGCGGCGTAGCGCAGGGCTGCAACGATGTCGTCGGGCTCCAGGTAGGGGAAGTCGGCCAGGATCTCATCGACGCTCATCCCGTCAGCGACCATGCCGACCACGGTTGCCACGGGCACCCGCAGTCCACGGATGCAGGGCACGCCACCGAGCACCTCGGGATCGGTCGCTATCCGCTCGAACGTCATGGCCATCCTCCTCGCCAGGACAGCGTAGGTTCGGTTCGACCTGGCTTCGGCGCCTGGACGGTGTGTGTCCGCGACAGCACACCCAGACCGGGAAGGTGGAGCACAGACGGAAGGTGACAGAGAAGTCCCCGAACCGGACCTGCCGATCCTCCGTATCCGCACGTGATTATCCTCCATTCACGCAATTTTCTAACCTCTATCTGCGCATCTTGCTAGGCTCTGTTCGCGCGGGTGACCTGAGGAGTGCGACGATGGGAGGGGCGCGGGTCGCGCGGCACGTCACACGCCGTATCGAACCGGTCATCCGGGCGCGGATGCTCGACGAGCCGGTCATCGCACTGCAGGGCCCCAGGGCGGTCGGAAAGACCACGCTGCTCCATGCGCTCGCCGCGACGTCGGGGGCGTCGGTCCTCGACCTGGATGACCCCGCGATGCGTGCAGCGGTCGAGGTGGATCCGATCACGTTCGTCTCCGGTCCCGGACCGGTGTTCATCGACGAGTTCCAGCACGTGCCGATGATCCTGGATGCGATCAAGGCAGAACTCAACCGCGACGGCTCCCCGGGCCGGTTCCTCATCTCCGGCTCCACCCGGCATGACGCGCTCCCGCGCGCAGCACAGGCGCTCACCGGCCGCCTCCATCTGATGAGCATCCTCCCACTGTCGCAGGGCGAGATCGATGACCGCGCGGACTCGTTGGTCACGCGGCTGTTCACGGATCCGGCATCGACCGTTGATGCCCGACCCTCGTCCACCAGCAGGCAGGAGTACATCGCTCGGGTCACCGATGGGG
>PWEU01000143.1 GCA_003554005.1 Nitriliruptoraceae bacterium | reverse complement strand
GGGTCGAGCCCCGACGGGTCGAGTTCCGGTGGGTTGAGTTCCTATGGGTTGCTCTGGGGAGCGCAGGGACCGGTGGCGTCCACCGACGACGGACCGCCATCGGTGACCCTGCGTGGCCTGCCCTACCCCCCGATCGCGGGCCAGGCGTGGCCGGATACCACCGTCGCAGACCCGGTGACGCCGGGTCACGCGGCGCCGGATCCCGCCGCGTCGCCACCGGCCCGGCCGCTCGCGCCGGCGACGGCGCTGTTGCCGTGGCAGGTCGGCAGCGAGCCAGGAGCCGCCGGTGACGGGGAAGCCACGGACGACCTCGAGTCACCGACCGCGTCGACCTCACCCACGACGGCGACCGACGATCCCCGCCTGGCCACCCACACCGTCCGGACCGGTGAGTCGCTGTGGCGCATCGCCAGTTCCCGGCTCGCACAGGAGCACGGCCGCTCCCCCTCCGACGCCGAGGTGGTCCCATACTGGCGAGAGCTGATCGAGCGCAACCGTGATCGCCTCCCTGACCGCGACGACCCCGACCTGATCCTGCCCGGGCAGGAGCTGCTGCTGCCGCCGGTGCTGCCGTGAGCTGGCAGCCACCCGAGCGCGACGCCTTCCTCGAGCTCGGCGATGCCGCGCGAGTCGACGAGGAGATCGCGGCTCGGGGTGAGCGACGCAGCCGGTTGTCGCGGGCCCGCGAGGTTGCGACCTGGGTCGGAACCCTCGAGGATCTCGCCGAGCGGCAGCAGCGGGCGATCGTCAGGGTGGCCGGAGGTCGCAGCTACCTCGGTGCCCTCGTTGCGCTCGGTCGCGATCACGTGGCGTTCCGTTCGCCGGGAGGGCAGGTGGTCCTGGTCCGCGCGAGCGCGATCCGGAGCCTGCGCCCGGAACCTGGGAGCGCTGCGGCGGTCGCCGCCGGTGACCGGGAGCGGTCCGAGGGACGGACGCTGGTGGAGGTCATCGGCCGCCTGGTAGAAGAGGGCGCCCGGGTGGTGCTCGGACTGCAGGGCGTCGACGACCCCCTCGCCGGGGTGCTGCTCGGGCTCGGGGAGGATGTCATCACCCTGAGGGTCGAGCCAGGGGAGGCGGGCGTGGTCTACGTGCCGACCGCGGCCGTCGGTGAACTCCTGCTGGATCCGTGATGGCCCGTGGAACCCTGGACCGGCACCCAGGACCGGTGGGAGTCTGCTCCGGGCGGCAGCTTCCCGCACCAGATGCGTCTCGGGCGGGCGTGACCCGCCCGGACGTGGGATGATGACCATCCCAAGCGGCCTCGGAGGTCCGATGTCGATCACGCCATCGTCGGAGCGCGCGGGCCCCGGACCGGGCGCCGACGCCGGATCGCCCCTGTCCGTCGAGCTGGCCCGCGCGCGTTGGCTGCGGTGGCTTGGCGTGGGTCTGGCCGCGCTCGTCCTGCTGCTCGTGCTGTGGGCCCTCGGGCTGCGACCGGCCGGTGTCGACCGCCCGACGATCCTCCTGGTTGGGCTGCTGGTGATCGCTGCGCTGTACGGCCTCCAGGCAGTGGTCGCGGAGTGGTGGTCCCGGCGGCTGCTGCGGCTGTCCGCAGCCCAGGAGCAGCGGCGTCACGACCTGGCGCAGGAGGTGTCGCGGCTGGAGCGCGTCGACCTGGCTGCGCGTCACCTCGCGGACGCCCACACGCTGAGCGAAGCGGCGGATCGCCTGCGGTCCGCCGCCCAGCGGTTGGTGCCGTCCTCGCACTCAGCGGTGCTGCTGCGGGCTGCTGATGACCTCCTGCTGGCGGTGGAGGGCGAGGACGACGGCAGCTGGCCGGGGATCGGCGGGGGGGCAGCGGACGTGGCATCCCGCGCGCTCGCCCGTGGTGCGCCGCTGCGGTGGTCCCAGGGCGGCGGGGCCGACAACCTGAGCATCGCGCCGCGGCTCGCGGTCCCGCTGCGCAACAGCGCCGAGGTGGTCGGTGTCCTGGTGCTCGGGCGTGGTCCGGGCAGCCCTTCCTTCACCCACGCCGAGCAGCGTGCCCTGGAGCGGCTCGCGCCCCACGGAGGGCGCGCGCTCGCCCGGGCGGTCCCGGACGGCGACCAGACCACAGCGCCCGACCCATTCGGGCCGCCCGCGGACGCTGCCGCGGAGATGCCGTCGCTCGAGACGGTGGACCTGGCGGTCCTGGTCCCGGCGATCGCCGATGGTCCCATCGGCGCTGACGGTGAACCGGCTCGACGGGTCGTGGTCCTGGCGCCGACCCCGACGCCGATCCACACCGATCCGGTCGCTGTGGCCTCGGCGTTGGAGGAACTGCTGCGTTGCGTCCACGAGCACGCGCCCACGGCGGCAGCGATGGCAATCGAGGTGCTCGCCTTCGACCATCAGGCCGAGATCGTGATCGCCCACGGTGGCGGGGTGCTACCGGACGAGCTCCTGGATGAGCCGCGGTCGGACGCACCCGGAGCGCTGGCCCTGCGCCCCGCCTTCGCCGCGCTCGGCGGGACGGTCAGCGTCCGTGATCGGTCCGGGGTGCCGCAGGTGCGGGTCCGCCTCCCCACCTCGGGTCGTGGTACCGACGACGCCGCGGAGGTCGCTGCGGTGGCCGAGGAAGCCGCCGCAGGCTGAGGCGGGTCAGGGGACCTCGCGCGGTCAGGTGGGCGGGAGTCGGAAGCGGTTCAGTGCGCCGATCTGGGCGATCCTGCGCTCCGCGACCCGGATGGCCGCCACCTCGGTGCTGACCCCCTCGGTGCGGGCGACGTCGATGATGCGCCGGAGCGTGCGCGGGATCACCTCGGCGCGTCGGCGGGCCCGCTCGGGTGAGTGGCCAGCCGGGTGGAGCTCATCGGCGACGTTGATCACCCCGCCGGCGTTGACCACGTAGTCGGGGGCGTACAGCACCCCACGCTCGTGCAGCCGCTCGCCGTCCTTCTCGGTGGTCAACTGGTTGTTCGCGCCCCCGCAGACGATCCTGGCCTGCAGCGCCGCGATGCTGTCCGGGTGCCACACCCCACCCAGGGCGTTCGGTGACACGATGTCGGCGTCCGCGGCGAGGACGTCCTCCACCCCCACGACCTCGACCCCGGGGAGCTCAGCGACCCGTTCCAGCGCGGCGGGCACGACGTCGGCCACCGTGACCTTCGCCCCCTCGTCGACCAGGTGCTCCACCAGGCGTCGTCCGACCTTGCCGAGGCCCTGCACCGCGACGTGGCGACCGCCGAGCTCCCCGCTCCCGTAGACCGCCTCGGCCGCGGCCTTCATCGCCAGGTGCAGACCGACGGCGGGGAGGACGCCCGAGTCGCCCGATCCACCCTCGACCGGATCCGCTCCCGTGGCCCAGCGTGTCTCCCGCTTGACGATCGCCATGTCAGCCGGGGTCGTGCCGATGTCGCAGGCGGTCACGTAGCGGCCGCCGAGGCTCGCGATCACTCGCCCGTAGGCGCGCAGCAGCCCCTCGGAGCGCAGCTCGGCGGGGTCGCCGATGATCACGGCCTTGCCGCCGCCGTGATCGAGCCCGGCGCAGGCGGCCTTGAAGGACATCGCCTTGGAGAGCCGCAGCACGTCGATCAGCGCGGCCTCGTCGTCCTCGTAGGGCCAGAAGCGGGTCCCTCCCAGGCTCGGCCCGAGGGCGGTGGAGTGGATCGCGATGATGCACCGCAACCCCGTGACCTCGTCGTTGCCGAACACGACCTGCTCGTGGCCATCGAAGTGGACGAAGGTGCCCTGCATCGTCGTTCCTGTCGCTGGGGGTCGCCCGTATCGCGGTGGGAGGTGCGGCAGCCGCTGGGTCGCAGTGGCCCTGGGTCGACCCTAACCCCCGCTGCTGTCGCGTGCCGCCCGTCCGTCTGGCTACCGTCGATCCCATGACCGTCCCGTGCGCACAGCTCAAGGTGTTCTCACCCCTCGAGGCCCTGTCGGAGCCAGTCGCGACGGAGATCCGCAAGGCCCTGGATCGGGGCGACGGGCTGTCGCGTTCGAAGGCCCGTGACGCCGAGGCGGCGTGGAGTGCGACGGCGTTGCCCACGGGCACCCTGCGGCCCGCCCCGGAGGCGGTGCAGGTACGACGGGTCGCCGGCCGGACGATGGTGTGTCCACTGCAGCTCGAACTGCGCGCGCAGCTGGCGTACGCGACGCTGGCCGGGCAGGTGCCGAGCCTCGTGCTCGAGGCCCTGATCCCCGAACCCCGAGGTCGCAGTCTGCTGGAGCAGACGCCCACGGCCGTCCCCCCCGTGCTCGACCGCCCCTTCGTTGCCCCGCTGCCCTGGTTCCTGGCCTTCGCTCCGAACGAGCAGCGGTTCACCGACCCCCCCGAAGGCAGGGGGCCACGGCTCGTCCACCTCACCACGGTGGGGCAGGCGGGAAGCCGGCTCGAGCGGGTCATCGACGTGGTCGGCTCGGTGCTGCTCGACGCCGACGACCTCCTGGGGGAGCTCGGTGATCTGTCGCTGTGGGTGGACACCTTCGACCCGGGGGCGCTGCTGGAGCTGGACCATGGCCCCGCGGGTCGGCTCCGAGGGGCGGCGGGTCTCAAGCGCGACAGCACCTGCACCCAGCTGTGGCGCGCCGTCGAGGCGCTCGAGGAGGGTGACGACCACGCGGCGGCGGTCGCCTACGCGACCGCGCGTGCGGCCTGGTCGCACCCTCGACGGCTCGCGCGCGCCAGCTGACGACGGGCCCCGATCGGCGCGGCGGCCGGCGCACGTCTGCTGAGACCGCGGGAGGGCCGGTCCCACCACGCCGGCATCGTCAGGCCGGCGTCCGCAGGGCGCGGGCCAGCACCTCAGGTGTCACGTTGCCGCCAGACAGCACGATGCCCACCCGGCGGTCGGCCACGTCGACGTGACCGGCGAGCACGGCGGCCAGGCCCGCCGCACCGGAAGGCTCCACGACCTGCTTGGTGGTCATCGCCAGCCACCGCAGCGCCGAGAGCACCTCGTGGTCGGTCACGCCGACCACACGGTCCACCATGGCGCGCAGGACCGTGAGCGGCCGTCGCCCCACGTGGGTGGTCTGCTGGCCGTCCAGCAGCGTGCGGGGGACCGCGACCTCGACGACCTCACCTGCAGCGAGCGCCGCCCGAGCCGCGTGGCGACCAGCGGGTTCGACGCCGACGATCTCCCCCTCGCCGAGCGCGGCCGTGACCGCGACGGCGCACCCCGACAGCAGACCGCCACCGCCGACCGGGACGACGAGCAGGTCCAGACCCTGCACCTGGGCGACGAGCTCACGGCCGACGGTGCCCTGGCCGGCCATGACGTCCGGATGATCGAAGGGTGGGATCACGGTGGCCCCGTGCTCCTCGGCGATCCGCTGGCCGATCGCCGCGCGGTCCTCGCGGTACCGGTCGTAGGTCACCACCTCGGCGCCGTACCCGCGGGTCGCGGCGAGCTTGACCGCCGGCGCGTCGGTCGGCATCACGATGGTCGCGGTGACGCCGTGGAGCGCGCTGGCCAGCGCGATCGCCTGGGCGTGGTTGCCGGAGGAGAAGGCCACCACGCCCCGGGCCCTGACATCGGGTGGGAGCGCGGTGATCGCGTTGTAGGCGCCACGGAACTTGAAGGCGCCCACCCGCTGGAGGTGCTCCGCCTTCAGGTGGAGCTCGCCGCCGGTGGCCACGTCGAGGCGCCGCGAGGTGAGCACGGGGGTCCGGTGGGTGACGCCTTGGAGCCGTGCCGCGGCACGCGCGATGTCGTCGGCGTCGATGGGTAGCGCGGTCCCGGGCTCCACGCGGCTCAGTGCCGGCGGTCGAGCTCGTCGCGGATCTCGTCCGCCACGGCGACCGAGGTCAGCGACTGGACCGTCCGGAGGCGGTACCGGCGTTCGCCCTCCTCTCCCGCGACCACCCACGCCAACGCGCCCTCGCGGAGCAGTTCCATGGCGGCATCCTTGACCTCGGGCCGGTCGAGGTAGCGGGCGAGGTCGACCAGGTCGCTGAGCGCGGCGAGCCGGGCTTCCTCGTCGCCCTCGTCCGCGGCGTAGGCGGCGAGCAGCAGCGCCGGTGCGTCGGGGTCGTCGTCGAGGCAGAGCGCGGCGGTGTGCATGGCCATGTTGAGCTGGCGTTCGAGGTGGGCTGCGCGGGTGAACCCCGCGAGCCGGGCACCACGATCGGGGCCGGGTTCCTCGCCGTCGAAGGAGCGGAACTCCTTGCGGAGATCGCGGATCCGCTGGTCCGGTGTCACCGGTTTGCTGCTCGCGTTGCGGGCCACCGCCGACCTCCTCGTCACAGGTGTGCGCCCGGGACCCACGCTAGCCGTCCTGTCCGGACGGACGGGTCGAGGGCCGGGCGCGTCGTTCGGGTCGGTCAACTCGGCTCGCAGCGCTCGAGGGACCTGGCGCCCAGCTGGTCGATGGCCGCACGGAGCTCGGCATCGCGCAGGTCGGCACCGCTGTCGGCGAGCACCCGCCGCAGCTCGTCGACCACGGCCTGCGCCTCGGCGGTGAGATCGTCGGGCGTCTGGGCGAGCAGTTCCTCGGCCGCGTCCTGGGCGGTGGTCGGCGAGCCCGACTCGATCGCGGTCGCCACCCGGGTGAGCGCCAGGCAGTAGCGGGCCCGGTCGCTGAGCTCCGGGGCCTCACCGCGCAGCTGCTCGACGCCGTCGCTGACCTGGGTCGCCATGTCCGCGCAGGCGCCGGCCGCGGTGCCCAGCACCGCCGCCAGGGTCAGGATCAGGACCGCACGACGCATCTCGGGCAAGGTAGCGACGGCGCCCCCGGCGCGGTCGGTCGCCAGCGGTTACCGTTGGCCATCCCCGGCGGTCCAGGGCCCTCGTACCCTCCGGCGCCGTCGCCCACCGCCGGTCAGCCCTCTGAGGAGACCTCCGTGGCGAACAGCGACGAGCGACAGATCATCACCGATGGGATCCCTGCCCAGTACCCCGACGCCGATGAGACCGAGACCCGGGAATGGCTCGAGTCCTTCGATGCGGTGATCGAGGAGCACGGCCCGACCCGGGGCCGGTTCCTGCTCCTGAAGGTGCTGGAGCGGGCCCGCGAGCAGAACATCGGGCTCCCGTCGCTGACCACCACGGATTACATCAACACGATCCCGCCGGAGCGCGAGCCCGACTTCCCAGGGGATGAGACGCTCGAGAAGAAGATCCGTCGCCACATCCGCTGGAACGCCGCGGTGATGGTGCACCGCACCAACGTCAAGAGCGGCACCGGTGGCCACATCGGCACCTACGCCTCCGCAGCCTCGCTGTACGAGGTCGGCTACAACCACTTCTTCCGCGGGCATGATGCCCCTGGTGGCGCCGACCAGGTGTTCGTCCAGGGGCACGCCTCCCCGGGTATCTACGCCCGCTCCTACCTGATCGGCCGGATCACCGAGGAGCAGCTCGACCTGTTCCGCTCCGAGGTGGAGCCCGGCGGGCTGTCCTCCTACCCGCACCCGCGGCTGATGCCCGAGTTCTGGGAGTTCCCGACGGTGTCGATGGGGCTCGGACCCTTGAACGCCATCTACCAGGCGCGCTTCAACCGCTACCTGCAGAACCGTGGCTTCAAGGACACCTCGGACCAGCGGGTGTGGTTCTTCGGTGGAGACGGTGAGACCGCGGAGCCCGAGACCCTCGGCGCGCTGAACATCGCCAGCCGTGAGGGGCTCGACAACCTCACCTTCGTCATCAACTGCAACCTCCAACAGCTCGACGGGCCGGTGCGCGGCAACGGCAAGATCATCCAGGAGCTCGAGGGGGGGTTCCGGGGCGCCGGCTGGAACGTGATCAAGGTGATCTGGGGTCGCCAGTGGGACGAGCTGCTCGCCCTCGACGTCGACGGTGCCCTGGTCAGGCGGATGAACGAGGTGCCTGACGGCCAGATGCAGACCTACACGGCCAAGGGGGTCGAGTTCGTCCGTGAGGACTTCTTCAACGCCGCCCCCAAGCTCAAGGCGATCGCCGACCGCTTCAGCGACGATCAGCTGAGCAGGCTCACGCGCGGCGGCCACGACTACCGCAAGGTCTACGCCGCCTTCAAGGCCGCCACCGAGACGACCGGCGCACCGACCGTGATCCTCGCCCAGACCGTCAAGGGCTGGACGCTCGGTCCGGACTTCGAGGCCCGCAACGCCGTCCACCAGATGAAGAAGCTGTCCTCCGAGGCGCTCAAGACCTTCCGCGACCGGCTCGACCTCGACGTGAGCGATGAGCAGCTCGAGGGCGACCTCCCGCCCTACGTCCACCCTGGTGAGGACAGCGAGGTGGTCCAGTACCTCAAGGAGCGCCGGGAGTCGCTGGGTGGGTTCGTCCCGCGTCGACGGGTGTCCCACCCCGCGTTGCCCATGCCCGACCACGATGCCTACGCCGCCCTGAAGAAGGGCTCGGGCAACCAGGAGGTCGCCACGACGATGGCGGCCGTGCGGGGGTTCAAGGACCTGCTGCGCGTCAAGGGCTTCGGCGAGCGGATCGTGCCGATCATCCCCGACGAGGCGCGCACCTTCGGGATGGACTCCTGGTTCCCGACCGCCAAGATCTACGACCGCCTCGGCCAGAACTACGAGCCTGTCGACCGCGAACTGCTGCTGTCCTACAAGCAGGCCACCGACGGACAGATCCTCCACGAGGGCATCACCGAGTCCGGATCGATGGGGTCCTTCCACGCGGCCGGCACCAGCTACGCGACCCACGGTCAGCCGATGGTCCCGATGTACATCTTCTACTCGATGTTCGGCTTCCAGCGCACCGCCGACCTGATCTGGTCCGCCGCCGACCAGCGGGCGCGGGGGTTCATGCTCGGCGCGACCGCCGGTGGCACGACCCTGAACGGAGAGGGCCTGCAGCACCAGGACCGACACTCGCTGCTGATCGCCCAGACCAACCCGGGCGTTGAGGCCTACGACCCGTCCTTCGCCTACGAGATCGCGGTGCTCGTCGAGCACGGGATCCGGCGGATGTACCGCGGGGAGGACGGCTCGGGTGAGGACGTCATCTTCTACCTGACGGTCTACAACGAGCCACTGGTGCAGCCGGCGATGCCGGAACACGTGGACGACCAGGACATCGTCGACGGGCTCTACCGTTTCAAGGAAGGGCCGGGTGGCGATCACACGGCACACATCCTCTCCTCGGGCACCATCATCAACGAGGCGCTGAAAGCGCAGGAGCTGCTGGCCGAGGACTGGAACGTCTCCGCCGACGTCTGGTCGGCGCCCGGCTGGAACCGCCTGCTGCGCGACGGTGCCGCGGTCGAGTCCTGGAACCGCACCAACCCCACCGAGGAGAAGCGGGTCCCGCTGGTCCGGCGCATCCTGGAGGAGACCACCAGCGGGCGGCCGCACGTCGCGGTCAGCGACTGGATGCGGGCCACCCCGTTCCAGATCGCTGACTGGATCCCGGGGCCCTACGCGGTCCTCGGTACCGACGGCTTCGGACGGGCCGATACCCGTGAGGCGCTGCGGCGCTACCACCGCATCGATGCCACCTCGACCGCTTACTGTGTCCTCGCGGAGCTCGTGAAGCTCGGGGAGCTCGACGAGAGCGTCCTGCCCGAGGCCATCGAGCGCTACGACCTGGACTTCGCCCGCGTGCCGTTCTTCGGCCAGCCCGGCGACACCGATGATCGCACGCGCTGATCGCGCACACCACCCACCGTCGCGACGAGCGCGCGGCAGGGCCCGTCCCCAGGGCACCCCGGCCGGGCCCGCCCGGACGGTACCCGCGCTATCCTTCCTCGCGTCAGATGCGTTCCAGTACCACCGGGACGTGATACGCCAAGGCCGGCGTGGACGCGCACGTGGCGCGCCACCCGCCGAGACACGGAAGATGCACCAGATGCCGAGCGGCACCGTCAAGTGGTTCAACGCGGACAAGGGCTACGGGTTCATCCAGCCCGATGAGGGCGGCGACGACCTCTTCGTCCACTTCTCCGCCATCAACGTTCAGGGGTACAAGACCCTCGAGGACGGCCAGGCCGTCACCTTCGAGGTCACCCAGGGGCAGAAGGGGCCGCAGGCCTCCGACGTC
>PWEU01000391.1 GCA_003554005.1 Nitriliruptoraceae bacterium | reverse complement strand
TGGTGCACGTCGATGTCCACGAGGGACCGCGCGGTCACGTCCACCTCGACCTGCGCTACCTGCTCCACGGTGACGCCGAGGTGGCGCTGCGGCCCGGCGCCGGCGAGTCACCCGACGTCGGCTGGTGGGACACCGACGAGGCCGCGAGGGTCAGCGACGCCTCGACGCTGGCTGCGATCGGGGCCGCGCGGACGGTGTCGCGCTGACCCAGGGTCCAACCCGTCCGCACGCCAGGGCAGCGGCTCCTACCAGTGCCGCCTTGTCGCCGAGAACGCTGCCCACCACCGGCAACGGTGGGTACGGCAGTGCGGCGACCGCCGCCTGGATCCGCTGCCGGACCGGCGGAGCCGAGCCGATGCCCCCGGTCAGGACGACCACCTCAGGATCGACGATCGCACGAAGCACCATCACGCTGACAGCGACCCGCTCCGCCAGTTCGTCCAGCGTCTGCGCGGCGAAGGCGTCCCGGTCTGCCCTCGCTACGACCTCAGCGACGGTCCTGACGGTCACTGCCCCACCGCGATCGTGGTAGGACCGGAGGATGCCGACGCTGCCGACCGCGGACTCGAAGATCCCCTGAGCGGCGAGCGCAGGGTCGTGTGGATCGCCGAACAGCGGGAGGTCGGCGATCTCCGCTGCGAGACCCTGGTGCCCTCGGAGCAGTCGTCCACCGCTGATGATCCCGGCTCCGATCCCGGTCCCGAGCGACAGCACGACCATGTCGTCCACGGTTGGCCCATCGGTCCTCCAGGTTTCCCCGATCGCCGCCAGGTTCACGTCGTTGTCGATCAGGGTCTCGGCGTCAAGTCGGTTGGCGAGGACCTCCGCGAGCGGGTGGGCATCGAGATCGGGGAGGTTCTGGCACCGGCGGAGCCGTCCCGTTCCAAGGTCGACCACGCCGGGGAAAGCGAACCCCACGACCGGGAGTTGGCCCGGGTGGTGCGGCAGGCATCTCGCCACGGCGTCCCCGATCGCCGACATGACAGCATGGTCGCTTGAGTCCGGGGTCGGTTGATCGTGGACCGGGCCGAGTCGACCCGTGCCGTCGACCGAGGCGGAGCGGATCTTGGTCCCACCGACGTCCACGGCCACGCGTGGTCGGTCTGCGGCTGTTTCGGCCTCGTCGACGGCCGGCGCCGGTTCTGGGTGAGACGGTGGCCCAACAGCCCTGGCGCCCGGACGTCGGTGCGCCTCAGCCACCGCGACGACCGCGACGCGGGTCCCAGGTCCCCTGGGCGACCTGTGGGACGTACTCATCGAGGTCGATTCCCTCCATCGCCACCTGCGCCCCCGTCTCGGCCGACAGGTAGGCGGCCATCATCAACTGCGAGACGAGCAACCCGTCCTGCACGGTCTCCCGGGGGGTCTGTCCAGCGAGGAAGGACGCCACCATGTGACGGTTCTCTCCGGTGTAGCCGTAGGTCATCGCTTCATCCTCGAGCAGTGGCATCAGGCCCTGCTCGGAGTTCTGCTTCTCCAGCAGATCCTCGCCCTGCTCGCCCTGGAGCTCCCGGCTCAAGAACACCCGGGCAGGGGTGTCGAGGGTGTTGACCTGGGCGGAGTACTCCGGCCCCAAGAGCTCGAAGGACAGCCGGAGGCCCGCCCCGACGTAGCTCCACGAGGTCGTAGCTTCCGCGATGACCAGATCGCCGTCGCCGTTGAGGAACTCGACCGTGGCGTGGGCGTAGTCCTCTGCCGGGTGGTTGCGATAGTCGACCTCGCCCGGGTAGGTCGCCGCTAGCTGATCGGCATAGCGAGGTCGCGTCCACTTCAGGCCAGCGATGCTCGCGCTGACCGAGAGCGGGGTCAGCCACTCGCCCGCGGCCTGGCCGGGTGGGGTGAGCAGGAACCGGCTGGCCTCGATCGAGTGGCACATCATGTCGCTCAGGACCCCACCGCCCTGCAGGCTCGCGTTCCAGAACCAGCTGCGATGGGGGCCCGAGTGCTCCTCGGCGCTCCGCGCGAGGTAGGGAGCCCCGGCCAGACTCGCGCCTCGTGCCCAGACGATGTCCTTCGCGCGGGTCAAGCCCGGAGCGAACACCTGGTTCTCGAGGTAGCCGGCCGCGATGCCTGCCCCCTCGATCGCTGCGACCACACGCTTGGCCTCCCCCACGGTACGAGCCAGGGGCTTCTCGATCGCGAGGCCCTGCAACTCGGCGCGACCGGCGGCCACCTCCTCACAGATGCGCTCGATCGTCTCGACCCGGACATGGTTCGGCGTCGTGACCCACACCGCATCCACCCGAGAGTCGCGGACCAGTTCCAGCAGGTCGTCGGTCGTTGTCGGATCACCCACACCGAGTTCCCGACAACGATCTGCTAGCTCGCTGGCGGTCGCAGCGTTGCGGCTCTGGATGGCGACGATGTCCCCGCCGCGCACCCCCGTCCACGCTTGCGCGTGGAAGTTCGCGATGAAGCCACTGCCGACGATGCCGATACCCAGGGTTGCCGTCACGGTCTTCCCTTTCCGTTGCGAGGACTACTGCCGGAGGCGACGCTGCCGCCCGTAGAGCGAGAGCAGGACGATGAGGATGATGCCGTTGACCACCTGCCGGCCAGCGGCAGGGATGTCGAGCACGATGAGCAGGTTCCGCATGGTCTGGAGAACGACCGCGCCCACGGCCGTTCCGAGGTAGCCACCGACACCACCGGCCAAGGTCGTTCCACCGATCACGACCGCCGCGATCGAGATGAGCTGGTACTGATCAGCGAGGTTGATGGACGCGGCGCCCGCGAAGCCCAGCAGCAGCATCCCACCGAGGGCCGCGTACAGCGAGGAGGCGACGTACAGGAGCACGAGGTTGCGCTGCAGGTTGATCCCGGACAGCTCGGCAGCCCGGCGGTTCGCCCCGAGGGCGTAGACGCGCCGCCCGAAGGTCGTCCCCCGCAACAGCCAGATGGTGAACACGGCGACGACCAGCCAGATCCACACCGAACCACGGATCCCACCGACGGTCGTGCCGTTGACCAACGCGCTGAGCATGGCAGGAGCGCGGCCTTCCGGCTGCCCACCCGAGTAGACCCGGATGATGCCGGTTACCACGCCGACCATGCCGAGGGTCATGACCAGCGGCGGGATGCGCAGGTAGGCCACCCCGATCCCGTTCCCGAGCCCGATCAGGCCGCAATACGCGAAGGCCGTCACGATGGCCAACAGCAGGCGTTCGTCCTGCCCCTGGCTGACTTGCGCCACGATGACGGTCGAGAACGTCGCGATCTTGCCGACCGAGAGGTCGATGCCCTCGCCGCCACCGAGGATCACGATGGTCTGTCCCGCAGCGATCACCCCGAGGAACGCCGCGATCCTCAGGACGTTGGTGAGCGACCCGAAGGAGGCGAAGCCGGGCGCGGCCACGTTGCCGGCCGCGAACAGCGCGACCAGGACCAGCAGGGACAGGACGACCGGGTGACGCAGCAGGTCCCGGGCCTCGACGGCCTGCATCCTTTCGCGGAGCTGAGCGGTGTTCATCGCCCACCCCGCCGGCTCGACCAAAGCCCCGCCAGCGCCAGGGCGAAGATCACCAGCAGCCCGTCGATCAGCTGCCGGATGTCGGTCGGTGGTCTGAGTGCGACGAGCAAGCTGGTCAACAGCTGCAGGACCATGCCCCCGATGATGGTCCCGCCAGCGCCACCTGCACCGCCTGAGAGACGGGTTCCGCCGATCACCAGGGCAGCGATGGAGACCAGCGTCAGGTTGCCGCCCGCCAGCGCGTCGGCTGAGCCGCTGTTCGCGAGCATCGCGAAGGAGGCGAACGCGGCGTAGGTCCCTCCGACGACGTAGGTCATGATCTGGACGCGGACGACCCGGACTCCGGTGGCGTAGGAGGCCTGCTCGTCCCCTCCGACGGCGTAGACGTGTCGCAGCAGCGCCGTGCGCTTCAGCACCAACCAACTGAGAGCGATCAGCAGCAGCAACCACGCCGCGTTCGGGACGCCGAGGATCGAGTTCCTGTAGCCCTGTACGACGACGTCTGGCATCCGTGGTGCCGCCGCAGTGCCCGGAGGGAGCACGTAGAGGGCCAGGCCGGACCAGACGAAGGACGTGGCGAAGGTCGCCACGATCGGCTGGAGCCGCACGACAGCGACCAGGAGGCCGTTGACGAGCCCGCAGGCCGCCCCGCTGCCCAGCCCGACCAGCATCGCCGGCAGGAGACCGAGCGGTTCCACGAGCGAGACGGTCACGACGCTGGACAGGGTGGCGATGGTCCCGATCGAGAGGTCGATGCCACGACCCAGCACGATGACTGTCTGGCCGACGGCGACCGCCGCGAGCGGGATGACGTTGGCGAAGATCGAACGGATGTTGAAGGCGGTCAGGAAGTTCTCTGCGATGAGAAGGTTGGCCACGAGCGTGACCATGAGTAGTGCGACGGCGGTGGCCACCGGCAGACGGCCGCGGAGCAGCCAGCTCCTGGCATCCCTCACCAGCTGCAACGTCGACGGGGTCTGCTCCGGGCTCATGCGCTGGCCACCTGTAGCGCTGCGGCAACCAGCCGCTCTGCCGTCAATCCGTCACCCGTCAGTTCTGCGACGATCCGGCCCTCGAAGAAGACCAGGATCCGATGGCTCAGTCCCAGGAGTTCGTCGTCGTCACTGGAATTGAGCAGGACCGCGACGCCATCGGTGGTCAGCGCCGTGATCAGCTCGTACAACTCCTGCTTGGCGCGGACGTCGATGCCCTTGGTCGGATCGTCGAGGAGCACCACGCTTGGCTCGGTGAGGAGCCACTTGCCCACGACCACCTTCTGCTGGTTCCCGCCCGAGAGGGTCATGACCCCGTCGTCCAAGCTGCCGTACTTGATCTGCAGCTGCTCCGCGGCAGATCGCGCCGCCTCACGTTCGCGTTCGTGAGACAGCACGCCGAACCGCGAGCGTCGTCGCAAGCTCGGCACCGTCAGGTTCTCGAGGATCGGCCTGACCGGCAGCAGTCCTTCTCGAGTCCGGTCTCCCGGAACCAGCGCAAGACCGGCGGTGACCGCCCGTTTGGGGTGGCGGGGCAGCTCGGGGCGTCCGTCGACCTCCATGGTGCCCTGGCGGACCCGGGTCGAGCCGAACAGCGCGTTCAGGAGCTCGGACTGCCCTTGGCCGGCCAAGCCGCCGAGCCCCACCACCTCACCGGCCCGAACGCTGAGGTCGATGTCTCGGAGCCGGTCCGTCGCCAGGCCGCTCACCTCCAGCCGGGCCGCCCGCTCCTGCGTCGCAACCTGGTGCCCGCGGCCAGCGGGTCTGGCCAGTGAGCCGACCATGAGCTCCACGAGTTCGGACTCAGAGGTGTCGGCCAGCGTGACCTCGCCGGCCAGCTCCCCGTTCCGCAGCACCGTGGCTCGATCGCACAGCTCGAAGATCTCCCCCAGCCGGTGCGAGGGGAAGATCACGAGGGTGCCGGCCGCCTTGAGCTCACGGACCACCTCGAAGACCACCTCTACCTGTGCGCTGTAGAGCGATGCGGTCGCCTCATCCAGCACGAGGATGTTCGGGCGACGAGCAACGGCCTTCGCGATCTCCACGACCTGTTGCTCCCCGGGGCTGAGGTTGCCGATCGGGACGTCCAGGGGGAGGTTGCCGCCGGGGAAGGCCGCGGCGAAACGGCCGAGGACCTCGGCTGCCCGCTCACGATCGGCGCGACGTCGAAGGAAACCCAGACGCGCGTCCTCGGACGCCAGCACGAGGTTGGCGGTGACGCTCAGGTCCGGGATGAGGCTGAGTTCCTGGTAGACCGCGGCGACCCCGTGTCCGTGCGCATCGTGGGGCCCGGAGATCGCTGCAGGCCGGCCATCGATGGTGATGTCGACCCGGTCCGGTGCCACCACGCCGGTGAGGATCTTGTTGAGCGTGCTCTTGCCGGAACCGTTCGCACCGAGCAGGCCGTGGACCTCGCCTCTCTCAGCGTGCAACGAGGCATCGCGGAGCGCGATCACACCACCGAAGCGTTTGTCCACGCCCCGCATCGCGAGGAAGGCCACGACCACGCTCCTTCCGGCCGGGGGGCGACCCGGTCGGGTCGCGCCGATCGTCACCCGTCGGGTGTGGCTGGCACTCCTGCCCAGCCACACCCGAACGCAGCGGTCACTCGAAGAACTGAGCGACCTCTGCCTCAGAGAGGATCAGGTCCAGCGAGTATCCGTCCGGCTCACCTTCGGCGCGGGCCAAGGCCTCGTCGAGGTTGTCGTTGGTGAAGCTGTCGGGCATGGGGAGCAGGATGGTGTTGCCATCGGTCAGCTCTGCTTCGTCGACGGTCCCGCCCTGCAGTTCGAGGAGCGCCACGCGCAGTGCGGTGACCGCGACCCCAGGTGGGTTGATGACGCCGATGGTGTCGACGTCGTTCTCATCCCACAGTCGCAGGTACCCCGCGCGGGCCTCCCCGGTGGTGACCAGGTCGAGGCGGTCCGCATCGATCAGTGCACGGAGAACCCCTTCGGCGACACCATCCTGGGCCCAGACCCCGTCGATCTGGTCGCCGTACTGCGACAGCAGTTCCTGCATCACGCTCTGTCCCTCTGCCTGGCTCCAGTCGGCGTTGGTGTTGGCGAGGATCTCGATGCCTGCGCCCTCGAGGACCTCCATGGCGCCACTGACGCGAGCCTCGTTCGCCGGGTGACCGGCGATGCCGTTGACCATCACGATCTCTGCGCCTTCGTCGAGCTGGTCTGCGAGCCACTCAGCTGAGATCTGCGCCCATTGGTTCTGGTCGATCACCACGTTGGTGACGCTCTGGCTGGTGACAGCCTGGTCGACCGCGTAGATGAGGACACCCTCGGCCGCAGCCTCGTCGAATGCCGCGTTCAGCGCATCCGGAGAGTTCGGGTTGATGATGATGGCGTCCACACCGGCGTTGACCAGGTTGCGGATCTGCTCGATCTGGCCAGCCTCGTCGACGTCGTCGTTCTCGATGATGAGGTCGATCTCGAGCCCCTCGGCGGCGTACTCCTCGACGGCCTCCTCGAGGTTGCTGATCATCTGGGTCCGCCACTCACTGGCGGTGAAGCCGTTGCTGACACCGATCGTGAAGGGACCGGCGTCGGGGTCAACGGCCTCGGCGTCCGTGTCGGGCTCGTCGACGCTGGGCTCGTCACCGTTCCCGCAGGCCGCGAGCACGAGTGCGAGGACCAGCCCGAGGCCAAGCCCCCTCATGGTGCGCTTCCGGAGCGATCGCATCCTTGCCTCCCTCTGGTGAGTCCCGCTGTGCGGGTCCTCGACCGGCGACGCCGGCCGTGTCCTGTCGTGACCAGCGGTCATCCGCTGGCCGTGCTGGTCGCACCCGCTGACGCGAGCACGAGTTCGTCCACCTGGTCCGGAGCGAGCAGCCGCTCGACCACCATCTCCCCCGCCCCCCGGATGCCGGCGCGGTCCCCGAGACGGGGTGCGACGATCTGGAGATGACGGGTGGCAAGTAGGAGTGAGCGTTGGTAGACGACCTCTCGTACGCCCGCGAGTAGCTGCTCGCGGGCGTACGAGACATCCCCTCCGATCACGATCACCGACGGGTTGAAGAGGTTGACCGCGGTGGCCACGACCTGCCCCAACACCTGCCCCGCTTCGCGGACAGCTCGGGTGGCGACGTTCTCTCCGGCCAGGACGAGGTCAACGACGGCACGAGCGTCCACGGTGTCGTAGCCATCGGCCCGGAGCCGGTCCGCTATCGCTTGACCGCTCGCCACCGCTTCGACGCACCCGGTGTTCCCACAGGTGCACACCACTTCGTCATACCCGTGGACCCGGACGTGTCCGAGGTCGCCGGCCGCCCCCTGCGCGCCATGATGGATGCGACCAGAGGCCACTATGCCGCAACCGATGCCGGTGCCCACCTTTATCAGGAGGAGGTTCTCCACCTCGGTCCACCAGTAGCTGCGGTACTCCCCGAGCGCCATGATGTTGACGTCGTTGTCCACCAGCACTGGCACACCCATATGACGGAAGCGATCGGGGATCACGTAGCCGTCCCATCCCGGCATGATGGGCGGGGAGACCGCACGCCCGGTGGCGTGCTCGACGGGGCCGGGCACGCCGATCCCGATCCCCCACACCGGACGTTCCTCAGTCAGCTGCGCCAGGAGGTCCTCGAACCGGTCAGCGACCCAGTCGAGCACCGCGTCCGGGCCCCGGTCGATCCGAACGTCTCCCGGCTCCTCGAGGAGGATCCTCCCACCGAGGTCAGTGACCGCAACCCGGGCATGGGTGGCACCGAGGTCGGCGACCAGGATCCGAGCGAGGTCAGCGTTAAAACGCAGTTGATGCGCTGGCCGTCCACCCGTCGATGCCACCAGTCCGGTCTCCAAGAGCAAGCCGGCTGACAGCAGCCCATCCACTCGCTGGGCGACGACCGACCGCGACACCCCCGCGTGCTCCACCAACTCCGCGCGCGTCGCTGCGAGACCGTCCCGGACCAGCTGGAGCAGCTGACCGGAGGATCCAGGGGTCGCGTAGGTCGTCGTCGAGGGCATGAGTTTTACTCTAGAACCACGAACTTCGACTGCACAAGAGCAGAAGTCCAACATCCGTTGCCAGTAGTAGGTACTTCTTTGCCGGGTATCCATGAGAAGTGCCGTGCGTGTGACATCTCACAGCCCGCCCAGCGGCGGACGCCCTGGAGCACGTGACGTCGGCCGAGGATCACGGCGGGCGACCCCGTGGGTCCACGTTTAGGCTCGAAGGATGAGCGAGCTCAGCGATGCCCGGGCCTGCAGCGCCACCCCAGACCCGTCACGGCCGACGCGAACCGGGCCGCAGCACGCCTGCCGGCCCTTCGACGGTGCCCCTCAGGCCGGCCGCGACAGCGAGGCGACCCTGTACACGCTCGAGAGCGAGACCCCGATCGTGGCTCGGGTGACCGACCACGGGGCGTCGCTGGTGAAGTTGGAGGTCCCGGACCGCGACGGGCGGCTCGCCGACGTGGTCCTGGGCTTCGACTCCGTGGACGGCTACCGCTCCCCGCAGAACCCGTACCTGGGGGCGACGATCGGACGTGTGGCGAACCGGATCGCCTACGGACGCTGCTCCATCGGGGACTTGGTGTACCGGCTCGCCGTCAACGAGCCCCCGCACGATCTGCACGGTGGGGCCGCCCGCTCCTTCGACAAGGTCCGGTGGGAGACGGTCGCTGTCAGCCGTGGAGAGGTCGTCTTCCGGTACCGGTCGGTCGACGGCGAGGAGGGATACCCCGGCGAACTCGAGGCCACGGCCGTCTACCGGCTGGACGGCCCTGCGCTGACGATCATCTACGAGGCCACCGTCGACCGGACGTCGCCGGTGAACCTCACCAACCACAGCTACTTCAACCTCGGTGGCCACGCCAGCGGTGACATCCTGAGCACGAGTTGGCGATCGACGCCGACCGCACCACGGCGGTCGACGCCGAGCTGCTCCCGACCGGCCTCGAGGCACCGGTCGACGGCACCGCCCTCGACCTTCGTCGCGCGCGGCCGCTCGGTGCCGGGGTGAGGGAACTGGCCAGCGAGCCCACCCTTGGCTGCGACCACAACTACGTGCTCAGATCCAATGTCAGGTGTCAGGGACGTCGCGATGCTGCGCCATCCGCCGTCGGGTCGCACCATGGTGCTCGCCACGGACCAACCGTGCCTGCAGTGCTACTCGGGCAACCGGCTCGAGGACCTCGAGGGCAAGCGGGGTGCACGCTACGGCCCCCACGGTGGTCTGTGCCTCGAGCCTCAGTACGCGCCCGACTCGGTGAACCAGCCTCGGTTCCCCTCGATCCTGCTCGAGCCCGGGCGGACCTATCGCCACGTGTCCCGGTACCACTTCTCGGCGTCCTGACCGCGCCGCAGCTTCAGAACAGGCGCGGGTGCGGCTCCTCCTCGCCCCGTAGGACCCCGAGGTCGACCTCCACCCAGCCGATGCCCCGCGATTCGGCGAGCACCCGGGCCTGGGGCTTGACGGTGGTGGCGGCC
>PWEU01000063.1 GCA_003554005.1 Nitriliruptoraceae bacterium | reverse complement strand
GGCAACGGCCACCATGGCGAGCGCCGTCGCGACCGCCAACGGCCGCCACACCCGATTCCTGGCGTTCTTCACGATCAACTCCCTGTCGTCGGTGATCCTGGACGGACCGGCCACACCGGTCCGGGCCTTCTTCTGCCGCGCGGCCCGGAGGACGCGCGTCGGGCTCGGGGCAGTGGTGCGCGAGCACCACGGCCCTCGATGTCTCAGCGCAGCGCGAGACCGTTCTCCGCGTCGAACAGGTGCAGGAACTCGGTCTTGACGCCGATGTCGATCTTCGAGTCGACCTTCGGCGGGTTGTCGGGCTCGAACCGCGCGGTGAAGGTCTGGCCGCCGGCCTCGGCCTGCTTCTTCATCTCCTCGAACATCTCGTCGTCATCGACGGCGGCGCGCATGTCCTCGGTGACGATGGGCGTCGAGTCGGTGTGGAAGTGCACCAGCATCTCCGAGCCCAGCATCTCCACCAGCTCGACGTTGCGGTTCTTCCAGACCTGCCCCGGCGCGACCTCGTTCGGCGGGCCGTAGTGCTCGGGCCGGATCCCGATCGCGACCTCCGCTCCTTCACGGTCCGCCGCCTTCGGGTAGCGATCCAGCGCCTCGGGCGGGACCTCCAGCTTGGTCTCTCCCCGGTCCAGCTCGATGAAGACCTTGCCGTCCTCCTTGAGCACCTTGCCCGTGGCGATGTTCATCGACGGCGAACCGATGAACCCGGCCACGAAGAGGTTGTCGGGACGGTCGTAGAGCTGCTGCGGTGAGTCCACCTGCTTGAGTCGGCCCGCCTGCAGCACCGCGACCCGGTCGCCCATCGTCATGGCTTCGATCTGGTCGTGGGTGACGTACATCGTGGTGACGCCCAGGCGGTTCTGCAGCGCCGCGATCTCCGCCCGCATCTGCACCCGCAGCTTGGCATCGAGGTTGGACAGCGGCTCGTCCATCAGGAAGGCCTGGGGAGAGCGCACGATCGCACGACCCATCGCCACCCTCTGACGCTGACCACCGGACAGCGCCTTGGGCTTGCGGTGGAGGTACTCGTTGAGGCCCAGGATGTCGGAGGCTTCCTTGACGCGGCGCTCGATCTCCGACTTGTCGACCTTGGCGAGCTTGAGCGCGAAGCCCTTGTTGTCCGCGACCGACATGTGGGGGTACAACGCGTAGGACTGGAACACCATCGCGATGTCGCGTTCCTTGGGTGAGAGGTCGTTGACGACCTTCTCCCCGATGTACATCTTGCCCCCCGAGATCTCCTCGAGCCCGGCGACCATCCTCAGCGCGGTGGACTTCCCGCAGCCGGACGGTCCGACGAGGATCACGAACTCCCCGTCATCGACCTCGAGGCTCAGGTCGAAGATCGCCTGGGGGCCGTCCGGGTACACCTTCTGGATGTCGTCCATCACGATCTTTGCCATCTTGCCGTCTCCCTCTGTCACCGCCTCCCACTATTGCCGTCGGAGGCCAAGGCTGCAAGCGTTTTCGTCAGGTTCTTCGAGGATAGTTACGCGGAACGTCCGCGGGACGGGTTCCCGACCGGGGGTGGTGCCGTCGTCCGCCTCACCACGAGCCGTGTCGGGTGCCGCTCGTGGAGCACATCGATCTCTTCAGCCGACCGGAGCCGTTCGAGCAGCAGCTGCGCGACACGCTCGCCATGCCCGATGACGTCCTGACGGATGGGGGTGAGGCCAACGTAGGCAGAGATGTCGTGGTCGTCTATGCCGATGACGGACAGATCCTCGGGCACCCTCAACCCCGCGTCACGCGCGACCTGGATCGCGCCGATCGCCATCTCGTCGGAGCAAGCGAACACCGCGGTCGGCGGCGTCGGCGAGGTGAGCAGCCGGTGCATCGCCTCCGCACCGCCCTCGGCGGAGAAGTTCCCGGGCACCACCAGGGTCGGGTCGAGGCTCAGACCGTCGCCCTCCAGGGCTTCCTGGTAGCCGTGGAAGCGGTCGACGGGCACCGAGAACCGGAAGGGGTCGTCCGGGCTGCCACCGATCAGGGCGATGCGGGTGTGGCCGAGCCCCGTGAGGTGACCGACGGCGAGCTTGGCAGCGGCGACGTTGTCCACCGCGATGCCGGAGATCCCCGGCGCGAAGGCCCCGAGGGAGACCATCGGGACCCCGGTCCGGGCCACGGCCTTGAACTGCGTGTCGTCGAAGGGCGCGTCGGCGAGGATCAGCCCGTCCACGCGCTTGCGGAAGGGCAACTGCTGCACGAAGCGCTGGCTGCCGCCCGGACCCGAGGTCGTGAAGGGCAGCACGTCGTAGCCGGCCACCGTCGCGACGGCCTCGACGCCGGAGAACAGCTGGGCGTAGTACCACTGCCCGAGCATCGGCACGACCAGCCCGATGACCAGCCGCTGGCCGCCCGCGAGCCGGGAGGCCGTGGGGTCGGCGACGTACTGGAGATCCGCTGCGACGGCGACGACCCGCTCCCGGGTCGACGGGGCCACGTTGGGCAGACCCCGCAGCGCACGTGACACCGTCGCGACCGACACCTGGGCCGCCCTCGCCACGTCCTCGATCGTTGCACTCACGGTCTGCAGCGCCGCTCCCGCCTCTGCGCCCACCCGGCGTCGTCGGTCTCGTCACCGTCCCCGACCCACCCCGTCAGCGAGGTGGTGCCGGGCCTGAGCCCGGGGGCGCAGCGCACCGCACGTCGAAGCCGGATGGCCGCGTTGCACGGCTGGTGCGTGACCTGGCAACGTAGTCCACGTCGACCACTGCCTGCAAGCGCTTGCAGGACCGAGTTGCTGGAGCGAGGAGCCGCATGACCCCCGGAGCCAGGCGAGTTGACGCTCCCAGCGACGATCCCCGACCCAACTGGTGGCTCAGCGCCGTGGGCTACGAGGTGTACGTGCGCTCCTTCGCCGACGCCGACGGCGACGGCGTCGGCGATCTCCCTGGGCTGCGCGCACGCCTCGACCACCTCGCCGACCTGGGCGTCGACGTCGTCTGGCTGACCCCGATCACGCCCTCTCCCCAGCGTGACCACGGCTACGACGTCGCGGACTACCTCGGCGTGGAGCCGGCCTACGGGGATCTGCACGACCTCTCCGGGCTGCTGGAGGATGCCCATGCCCTGGGTCTGAAGGTGCTCATGGACCTGGTGCCCAACCACACCTCGGACCAACACGCCTGGTTCGTCGACAGCCGTTCCGGTCGCGACGCCGAGCACCGGGACTTCTACGTCTGGCGCGATCCCGCCCCGGGCGGTGGGCCGCCCAACAACTGGGTCAGCCACTTCGGCGGGCCCGCCTGGACCTTCGACGGGCAGACGGGCCAGTACTACATGCACCTGTTCCTGCCCGAGCAACCCGACCTGAACTGGGCCGAGCCCCGGGTGCGCGTCGCGTTCGAGGACATCCTCACCGCCTGGTTCGAGCGGGGCGTGGACGGGGTCCGCATCGACGTGGCGCACTCGCTGGTGGAGGATCCGGCCTTCCGGGACAACCCGCTCATCACCAACGTCAGCCTCGCCGCTGCCACCTCGGTGTTCGAACGGTTCGCCCACGTCCACGACCTCGACCAGCCGGGGGTGGTCGAGATCTACCGGGACTGGCGGCGGATCGCCGATGCCCACGGCGCGGTGCTGCTCGGCGAGGTGTACGTGCTGGATGCGGCCAAGCTACAGCGCTACGTGACCGACGACGCGCTGCACTCCGCCTTCGCCTTCGCCACGATCGAGGCCGACTGGGACGCGGCGGATATCCGCGACCAGCTCCGGCCCTTCATCGAGGCCTGCGAGGACCGTCTGGCCTGGCCGCTGTCCAGCCACGACGCACCGCATGCCGCCACCAGGTTCGGAGGCGGGGAGCTGGGCGCGCGCCGGTCGCTGGCGTACCTGACGCTGCTGAGCTGCCTCCCGGGCGTGCCGTTCCTCTACCAGGGCGACGAGCTCGGGCTGGATGACGGCGTCCTGCCACCGGGCGTCGCCGAGGACCCGATCGCCCTGCGCCTGGAGGGCGTCCCCGGACGCGACCCGGCGCGGACCCCGATGCTGTGGGAGCCGGGCGAGGGGTTCGGCTTCACCACGGGCACGCCGTGGCTGCCCTTCGGGGCGAACCACGATGCCAGCCAGAGCGTCGCCGCACAGACCGCGGATCCGACCTCGCCGCTCGAGCGCACCCGTGCGCTCCTGCACGCTCGACGTGCGCTTCCTGCGCTCCACGGACGGACGTCCACGGCCTGGGTCCTGGACGACGGTCCCGTCATCGCGCTCGAGCGTGGGGAGGAGGTGCTGGTCGCCCTCCACGTCGGTGACGGCGACGGGCCCGCGACGCTGGTCCTGCCGGAGCAGGCCCGCCTGGCCTTCGCCACGGACGACCGGACGGTGCTGATCGACGGCGAGCTCACCCTGCCGGAGGACGCGGCCGTTATCGTCGAGCTGGAGCCGGACACCGAGGAGACCGAGGAGGAGGGGACGCCATGATCGTCGTCGCCGGCGAAGCGCTGATCGATCTGGCGCCCCGGGACGGTCTGCTGTTGCCCATGGCCGGCGGCTCGCCCTACAACGTGGCCGTCGGCCTGGGCCGCCTCGGATGCGACACCCACTACCTCGGAGGGCTGTCGACGGACGCCTTCGGGGAGCTGATGGCCGAACGCCTGGCTGCCGACGGCGTCGATCTGTCGCTGGCGCCGAGGTTCGAGGGGCCATCCACGCTGGCCGTCGTCCACCTCGACGACGAGGGCCGGGCGACCTACGGCTTCTACCTCGACGGCACCGCGGCCGCCTCGATCGACGACGCCCACCTGCCGGCCCTACCCGAGGAGGCCGCGCTGCACGTGTCTCTGGGCGCCATCGGGTTCGCTCACGAGCCCACCGGCCGCGCGCTGGCAGCCCTGCTGCGACGCGAGGCGGGGACACGACTGACGAGCCTGGACCCCAACATCCGCCCCCTGGTCTTCGAGCAGGCGGGTGGGGTCGCTGCCTACACCGGGCTGGTCGACGAGGTGGTGGCGGGCCTCGACCTGGTGAAGGTCAGCGACGAGGACCTCCAGCAGCTCCACCCCGAGCTCGGGGCGTGGCACGCCGTGGCGGAGCGCTGGGCGGAGGCCGGACCGGCCCTGGTCGTGGTGACCCGCGGCCCCGACGGCGCAGTGGCGCTCACCGCCGACGGACGCGAGGTTCCGGTGCCCGGGGAACGCATCGAGGTGGTCGACACCGTCGGCGCCGGCGACGCCTTCACCTCGGGCCTGCTGGGGTGGCTGGACCGCGAGGGTGTCGGCGACCGTGCCGCGCTCGCCGCCCTCGACGACGACGCCCTGCGCTCGGCGCTCACCTACGCGCGGCGGGTCGCCGCGATCACCTGCACCCGCGCCGGCTCGGACCCGCCACGGGCCGACGAGGTGGAAGGCTGAACCAGGACCGCCAACCCCAGCCGAAGGAGACCCGCCCATGCAGTTCGCCGTCCGCGGAGTGCTCTGGCTGGTGGTGTACCTCGTGGTGGGGGTCGGGCCACTGCTGCTGATGCTCGTCGGCGACCCACCGCCGGCGCGGGGGTTCTGGCACGAGCTGTCCATCGCGCTCGGCTTCATCGGGTTGTCGATGCTCGGCCTGCAGTTCGCCACCACGGCGAGGTTCCAGCCGGTCGACGCCCCCTACGGCCTGGACGTGGTGCTGAAGTTCCACAAGGAGATCTCCTTCGTGGCCTTCGCGTTCCTGCTCGCGCACCCGTTGATCCTGGTCCCGATCACGCCGCTGGGCTCGGCCATCTACGACCTGTCGCTGCTGACCTGGACGGGGGTCACAGGCGTCATCGTCCTCGGGCTCGTGGTGGTGATCATCGCCACATCGATGTGGACCGAGCGGTTCAAGCTGACCTACGAGTGGTGGCGGCTCACCCACGGCCTGCTCGGGATCGCGATCATCGTCCTGTCGCTGGTGCACGTCCGGCTCTCGGGGTACTACGTCGACACCGCCTTCCGGTTCGGCGTTTGGGTCGTGCTGATGGTGGTCCTGGTCGGGATGTACGCCAAGGTCCGCATCTACCAGCCGCTGCGCCAACTGCGCAGACCGTGGGTCGTGGAGGCGGTCGAGCCGGCGGCCGAGGACACCTGGGAGCTCACGCTGCGGGCCGAGGGGCACGATGGCATCCGCTTCCAACCGGGCCAGTTCGCCTGGGTCACCCTCGGCACCTCGCCCTTCGCGATCCGCGAGCACCCCTTCTCCTTCTCCTCGAGCGCCGAGCACCCCGACCGGGTGTCCTTCACCGTCAAGGAGTTGGGTGACTTCACGACCGCGCTCGACCGCTTCGAGCCCGGGACCCGCGCCTACCTCGACGGCCCCTTCGGGGTGTTCAGCTACGAGCGCAACGAGGCGGCCGGGTTCGTGTTCATCGCGGGAGGGATCGGCATCAGCCCGATCATGAGCATGCTGCGCACCCTGGCCGACCGCGGCGACCGTCGCCCGATGGTCCTGCTGTTCGGCGCCCCGACCTGGGCCGACGTCGCTCTGGACGACGAGCTCCACGAGCTGTCGGAGCGGCTCGACCTCACCGTCACCTACGTGCTCGAGGACCCGCCCGACGGCTGGGAAGGCGAGACCGGGGGGCTCAGCCCCGACGTGCTCGACCGGCACCTGCCGAACTGGCGCGGTGGGACCCAGTACTTCGTGTGCGGGCCCGATGCCATGATGGAGGCCGTCGAGGCGTCGCTGCTGGAACGCGGTGTACCCGAGGACCACATCAACCTCGAGCGCTTCGACCTGACCTGAGTCGACCACGGGAGGCGACCATGCGACACCGGATCTCGACCTGGTTCGTGCTCGGCGCAGCTGGCGTGAGCCTGCTCGCCGCGATCGGGTTCAGCCTGCTGATCAACGCGGTGTGACCGCCGGCGGCTGTCCTCGCGGCTCACCCGTCCCGGAGCCCCTCCAGCCGCAGCCTCCCGGGGTCCTCGTCGGCGTAGGACCAGTCGAGCTGCTTGAGGTGGTAACGCTCGTGGTAGGTCACCTCGCCACTGTCCTCGTCGATGTGCTCGATCAGCGGGGTCGGCAGGTCGGCCGGCGTCGGGACCCCGGCGTCGACGGTGTCGACCAGCTCGTCCACGAAGGCCTGGACCGTGGAGCCGACCAGCAGCTGCGAGCCGACGGGCAGGTAGCACCGGTTGGAGTCGGGGACCGTCTGGGACCACCGCAGCAGGGACTCCAGATCGGCCTGGTGCGCCTCGCCGCGCTGGACCTTGGCGAGCAGCTCCGCCATCGCGCTGTTGCCGAGCTTGCAGGCGTTGCACTGCCCGCAGGACTCCACCGCCAGGAAGTTCAGCAGCACGCTCATCACGTCCACGATCGACCGTGAGGTGTCGTAGACGATGAAGCCACCCGAGCCGAGCCCGCTGCCGGCCTGCTGCATCGCGTCGAAGCACAAGGGCGTGTCGAGAAGCTCCTCGGTGATCACCGCGTTGGACACCCCGCTGTAGACCGCCTTGATCTCCGTCGCCCCGGCGATGTCCTCGAGCAGGGTGCGCAGCGGCGTGCCCAGCGCCAGTTCGTAGACGCCCGGGCTCGCCACGTCACCGACCACGGTGAACACCATGGTCCCGGGAGACGCCTCGGTCCCGGCCTCCCGGAACCAGTCGGCGCCGCGGGCGAGGATCGCGGGCACGTGGCTGAGGGTCTCCACGTTGTTCACCACCGTCGGGTTCGCGGTGGCGGTCGTGGCCTGCAGGCCCGCCTCGAAGGGCTTGACGAGCCGTGGCAGCGGCAGGTTGCCCTCGATCACCTCCAGCATCGCCGACTCCTCGCCGAACAGGTAGGCGTCGGGCCCGGTGACGAGTTCGATGCGGTCGGCGTGGGGCCAGCCGGCCTCGCGGATCTCGGCCAGGGCCTCGGTGAGCCGCTGGACGGGAGCCACGAACTTCTCCTTGATCCCGATGTGGGCAGTCGTGGCGCCGGTCGTCGCCAGCGCGATGCAGATGCCCTCCAGCAGCGCGTAGGGCTGCTCGGTGATCAGGGTGCGGTCCTTGTAGGTGCCGGGCTCACCCTCCGCGGCGTTGACCACCAGGGTGACCTCGCCGCCCCCGGTCCGCGCCGTCTCCGCGACCCCGCGCCACTTCCTCGCCGTCGGGAACCCGGCACCGCCCCGGCCCCGCAGCCCCGCGGCATCGAGGACCTCGCCCACCCCCGGCGGACCGAGCTCCTGGGCCCGGGCCAGCCCGATTCCGCCGCCGGCGTCGAGGTGGTCGGCCAACGAGGTGACAGCGCTCGCCGGCAGGAGGCGGTCGGTGTCACTGTGCACGGGTCGGGCTCCGGGTCGGCTGGGTCCACAGAGGGAGGCTGGCGACGGTGGGATCAGTAGGGGTTGGCGCGGTCGGCGTGAGCGGGGTCGAGCCGCTCGGCCAGCTCCGCGGGGAAGGAGATCGTGTCGGGGTTGCCGTCGGAGACGTAGGGCGCGTTGCTGCCGCCGGACTCGATCACCTCGAACCACCAGGTCGACTCGAGCTCCGCTTCCGGGTCGACGTTCGATCGGATCCTGGGGATGGCCAGGGGGTCGAACTCCGCGTGGAAGGGTGAGGGCGCCGGGTTCGCTCCGACCAGCAGGATGCCCTCGTGGTCGTAACTGCCCGCGTCCGACGACCCGCTGACGGCAAGGGAGCGGTCCTCGGGCCATACCCCGAGCGGTAGCGACAACGTCACCACCTCGGTGTCGGGGACCAGTTCGGTCACCACGGCCACGTTGGTGGCGAGCTCGTCACGGACCTCCGCCGGAGCGAGCCCCCGCAGGTTGGGGTGGGTGTGGGTGTGGTTACCGATCTCCATGCCGTGGCCGTGCAGCACCTCGAGGACCTGCTCACCCGCGGCGGTCCCCCCGAACAGCGACCCGGAGATGACGTAGACCGATGCCCGCGGCTCCACTTCGTCGTAGCGCGCGGCGATCTCGACCAGGATGCCCAGCGAGGTGGTGGGGTCGAGCTCGCCGTCGTCGGTCAGCTGGGCCTGGGTGGTCGTGGAGTCGTCGTAGGTGAGCACCACGGGCTTGGTGCCCGCCGGGACGTCGATGTCGCCACGAGCGAGCTGGGAGGTGGTGATCGGCCGGTAGCCGTTGTCGAACATCCACTCCAGTTCCTGCCGGTACTCCTCCTCGGTCATGTCGTAGATGCTGCCACCGTCCTCACGCAGCTGGTGGTACATCACGACCGGTACGACCCCGAGCTCGTTGGCGCCGACCTCGGCCGGATCGACCGGCGGTGCGGCCGCCTCCTCGTCGACGCCCTCGGCGTCGTCCTCCTCGGTGCCGTCGACTTCGTCCTCGGCGGTGCCGTCGTCGGCAGGGTCGTCCCGGAGATCGGGGTCGTCGACCTCCTCGGTCGGCTCCCCGGCGTCCTCGTCGGGTGCCACCTCGTCACCAGCACCGCAGGCGACCAACAGCAGGGCGAGCGCGACGAGCGCGGCCAGCACCACCGTGCGGCCCCCGCTCGACGAGGTGCTTGCGTTGGTGGTGCCGAGCGTCGGTTGACGACGCAGAGGTGGTGTTCGCACGAGTTCCGACCCCCCGGACAGGTCCGTTCGATGGACCCGGCACGGTACCTTTCCCGCCGCGCGCATCCCGCCTGCGCCCTGACCTACGCCGGTTGCCGGCCGGCCCCCGGGGGGAAGTCACCGTGAACCACCGCACCCGCACCCTCCTGCCCGCTGCCCTGGTGGTCTCCGCCGCGCTGCTGCTGTCCGCCTGCTCGGGCAACGATCCCTTCGCCGCACGCGAGCTGACCATCTCCGGGCCGGAGAACGGCGCGCTCTACAACGCAGAGGCGCTGACCGCCGTCCGCGTCGAGGTCGAGGCCGCCCTGGCCGCCGACGCCGACGACGACGCCGCCCTCCACCTCGACGACATCCGGCTGCTGCTCGACGCCGACGACGTGACCGAGGCCGCCGAACGTGACGGCGACACCCGGCTGAGCTGGAGCCCGGGCGAGCTGGAGGACGGGACCTACGAGCTCGCGGTCGTGCGGGTGCCGCTCCCCGACCCCGACGCCCCCGAGGAGGACGACGCCGAGGTGGTCGAGGTCGACCCGGCCAGCGCG